>CADBNG010000310.1 GCA_902795985.1 uncultured Lachnospiraceae bacterium | reverse complement strand
GTGGCGGAAACGGCAAAACATCTGGAAGAAAGGGGCTTTGAGATCACCCGGCTTCCGGTGGATAAAACCGGTGTTGTCCGCCTTGCGGATCTGGAAGCCGTGCTCCGGGAGGATACGATCCTGGTTTCGGTGATGGGCGTCAATAACGAGATCGGCAGCATCGAACCGCTGGAAGAGATCGGCCGCCTGATCAAAGAAAAGAACCCGAAAACTCTTTTCCATGTGGACGCCATCCAGGCTTTTTGCAAGATTCCGCTTGCGCCGAAAAAACAGAAAATCGACCTGCTTTCAGTGAGCGGGCATAAGATTCACGGTCCGAAAGGCACCGGTTTTCTTTACATCCGGCCGGGTACGAAAATTGACCCGCTGATTTACGGCGGCGGGCAGCAAAGCGGCATGCGTTCCGGTACGGACAACGTTCCCGGCGCGGCGGGCCTGGCCCTTGCCGCGAAAACCATGTGGGAGCATTTTGAAGAGAATACCGAACAGATGTTTGCCGTGCGGAAAAGACTTATTGACGCGCTGAACACCATGGAGGACGTTGTTGTCCACGGGCAGCCCCTTCCCGAAGGCGCCCCGCATATTGTCAACGCTTCTTTCCTGGGTATCCGCAGTGAAGTGCTCCTGCATTCTCTGGAAGAAAAAGGCATTTACGTCTCATCCGGCAGCGCCTGCTCCAGCCATAAGCGGGCTGCCAGCGCCACGCTGACGGCCATCGGCTGCAGCAAAGCGGAGATTGAATCTTCCGTGCGTTTTAGTTTTTGCGAGCAGACAACGGAGGAGGAAATCGATTGCACCGTGGAGGCGCTGAAGGAGCTGCTTCCGGTGCTGCGCAGGTATTCCAGAAGATAATAATGCCTTCTTTTTCATACCATTTTTTATCCAATGCATTTATATGGATGAATTTTTGCTGCAACAGCCTTGCTGCCGGATTCAGTTAAAGAGTTTTCGCATAGAGTGATATACTGCCGCCAATTCGGAAAATGGCGACAGGGAACCGTCCCCCTGTCGCCATTTTCCGTTTGCTTTTTACCCGGATTCATACTACTATATCACAGTATGCTTCTCCCAACCGAAAGGAACTTCACTCATGGAAAAAACACTCGTGACCGGCGGCGCCGGCTTCATCGGCTCTCATCTCTGCAGGAGGCTGCTGGAATGGGGCAAACGGGTTATCTGCCTGGACAATATGTTCACCGGCACCTATGACAATATCAGTGAATTCTATTCCAATCCGGATTTTGAATTTATCAACGCGGATGTTGTGCATCCGCTGCAGCTGGATGTGGACGAAATCTACAATTTGGCCTGCCCGGCGAGCCCGGTACAGTATCAGTACGATCCGATCATGACCACGAAGACGAGCTTTCTCGGGGCTTTAAATGTGCTGGAGCTGGCCAAGAAGAATAAGGCGAAGGTCCTGCAGGCGAGCACGAGCGAGATCTATGGAGATCCCCTGGTACATCCTCAGACGGAAGACTATCGGGGCAATGTCAGCACCATCGGGCCGAGGGCCTGTTATGATGAAGGCAAGAGGGTTGCGGAAACGCTGTTCTCCGATTACCGGCGGATGTACGGGATCGATGCGAAGATTATCCGGATTTTCAATACCTATGGGCCGAACATGCTGGAAAATGACGGAAGGGTTGTATCTTCTTTTATCATGCAGGCATTAAAGAACCGGCCGCTGACCGTCTACGGGGATGGAAAGCAGACCCGGAGTTTCTGCTACGTGGATGACCTTGTCACGGGAATGATCGCGGTCATGGAAAAAGACGGCTTCTACGGGCCGGTCAACCTGGGCAATCCGGAGGAAATGACCGTGCTGGAGCTGGCAGAAAAGATCATCCGGAAAACGGGTTCCTCCTCGGTTATCGAATTCCGGGCGCTTCCGGTGGACGATCCCGTAAAGCGCAAGCCGAATATCGATCTTGCGGTGGAACGGCTTCAGTGGACACCGAAGGTGACGATTGACGAGGGGCTGGAAAGAACGATCGATTATTTCAGAAGCCGCCGCTAGGCGGAATGAGCCATTTGAATATGGATGAGGGGAAGCTGCTGCATTTGGTGCGGCAGCTTTCTTTGTTTTATGGCATGTTTTAACCAATAACATCTCAGAGAATGTTGATTGATATATTCCTGTTTATCCATAAAACTTCTTTCCGCATACAGTAAAAGCGTCATCAGCACAAAGAGTGTGGGTCTCTTTTGTGTCGAAAAACAGCACAAAGTGTCTGTCCCTTTTGTGCCAAAAACAGCACAAAGTGCCTGTCCCTTTTTGTGTCCTGCCGCCGCTGTCTTGCTACCCTTCTGCCTTCGGTGTTATAATCAGACATATTATGAAGGACAGAAAGTTTCTGCTTCGGAAAGGAGCAGCTGTGAAAATTGAAGATATACTGAACCATAAAAAAATCCTGATCTGGGGCTACGGACGGGAAGGCCGCTCGATGAAAAGCTTTATTGACCGGCATGTTTCCGCTGCGGAATGCGCGGTGTTCGAAGGCCGGCAGGAGGAAATCGACGAGGATGCCTGGGATTATATCATTAAGAGTCCCGGAATCGTACCGGATCATTTCGGTCCGGTTATTACTTCCATGACGGAGCTGTTCCTGATGGAGTTCGGGAAGCAGACGGTCGGCATTACAGGCACGAAGGGGAAGAGCACGACGGCTTCCCTGCTTTACGATGTCCTCGCCCATGAACAGGAGCGAAAGGTTCTTCTTATGGGCAATATCGGGCTGCCGTGTCTGGATTTTTACGATGAAATCGACGAAGATACGCTGATTGTTTTCGAGATGTCCTGCCATCAGCTGGAGAATATTTCCTGTTCCCCGCACGTGGCGGTCCTTTTAAACCTGTTCCCGGAGCATCTGGACCATTACGGGACCTTTGAACGGTACGCGGACGCCAAGAAAAACATCACAAAATGGCAGACACCGGAGGATTATTTTTACGCGGGGGAATCCCTGCGGGGAATTGAAACGAAAGCGAAGATCACGCTGATTCCGGAGGAACCGGAAACGGTTTTTCCCCTGCAGCTGAAAGGGAAGCATAACCAGTACAACGCGCAGATCGTCTACCGGATCTGTACGGAGCTGTTCCACTGTGATCCGGAAGCCGTGATCCGGCGGATGAGCCGTTTTTCAACGCTTCCCCACCGGATGGAACGGATTGCCGAAAAGAACGGTGTGACGTACTATGACGATTCCATTTCCACGATTCCGGAAGCCGCCATTGCGGCGGCCGGAAGCATTCCGAACCCGGGAACCCTGCTGATCGGCGGAATGGACCGGGGAATTTCCTATGACGGACTGATTGATTTTATCCGGGAGCATCCGGAGCTGAATTTTGTCTGCATGTACGCCGCCGGAAAACGAATCTACGGGGAAGTATCGTCCTTACCGTACTGCTGTTACTGTGAGGATCTGGAAGAAGCGGTCCGGACGGCAAAAAAGATTACAAAACCGGGACAGGCCTGCATCCTTTCGCCGGCAGCGGCGTCCTACGGGTATTTTACGAATTTTGAGGAACGCGGGGATGCCTTCCGCAAACTGGTGGAAGAGGAGTTCTGAACAGCGGCGGCTGTCCGGAAGGAACGTTTATATGAAAAAAACCACCATCGCATTTACGGGTGATATCGGCTTTGATCACCACATGGCAGGAAAATGGGAGGATGAGGAACTCATCGCCCCGGAGCTGACGGACGCGCTGCGCCGGTCGGATCATGTGGTCATCAACGTGGAAGGCGCGCTGGTCGATACGGAGACGGAAAGGGTGCAAAGCGCCGAAATGCGGCTGATGCACACCATCGATCCGGCGGCAGTCCGTGTCTTTGAGCGGATCGGTGCGGATATCTGGTGCCTGGTCAACAACCATATCATGGACGTGGGGCCATTCGGCGTGGAAAGAACGCTGGAGCAGGCAAAAAAAGCCGGGGTGCAGACGTTCGGCGCCGGGATGAATATCGGCCAGGCGGCGAAACCGGTCATTCTGGAGGAAGCCGGCGGCATCGGGCTGTTCGGCGTCGGTTACCGCAGAGGCTGCAAGCCGGCGGGAGAAGATCAGGCGGGATGCTTTCTCTGGAACGACATGGACCGGATCCGGGAAACCATCCGGGAAATCAAAAAAAATTGCCGATGGTGTGTGCCGGTGGTCCATGGCGGGGAGGAATTTACGGCTCTGCCGTCCCCCTATACCCGGGACCGTTATCTGGAATATCTTGACATGGGGGCGGATGCGGTCGTGTGCCATCATCCTCATGTTCCGATGAATTATGAGCGGGTCGGGGAGAAGGCGATATTCTATTCTTTAGGGAATTTTATCTTCGATACGAATTATCAGCGCGCGCAGTTTCATACGGATGAAGGGATCGTCCTGTTCCTGACCTTTACGGAGTCGGACTGGTCCTTTAAAGCACAGGGGATCCGGATCGACCGGGAAAAGGAACGAGTCGTTCCATCCGAACTGCCCGCGATTTTCACGGAGGTCCCGGCGGAGGAGTATGAATTGCTGGCCCCGCTGGCCGCGAAAATGCTCAAAGCCGCTTATCAGCGTCAGCAGCTGTTTCTTTATCCCGAAAAATTCCGGAATGCTTCCGAAGCGGACTGGACGGAGCATTTTCTCGATCCGAAGCGCAGCGGCCGGGTACCGGGCGAAGCCCTGGACTTTACGGCCCTGTGGCCGCTGATCCAGGAGGCGGAAGAGGGCGCATGGAAGAAAAGCCGGCTGGAGGGTGTGAAGGAGTATATTCTGGGGCAGATGTGAGAGACAAAAAATGCCGCTGCATGGCAGAATTATAAAAAAGCAAAAACGAACGGG
>CADBNG010000309.1 GCA_902795985.1 uncultured Lachnospiraceae bacterium | reverse complement strand
TCTGTTTGAATTTGCCATGGCTCCCGGGGATTTCCTTTCCTGCAAAGCGGTAAAGAAGATCACGGATGAGACGCTTCTGATAAAAGTGATGGAAGGAGCCTCTTCCGGTCATGCCAGAGTGGAAGCGGTGAAGCGCATCGAAGATCAGCCGGCCCTGATCAAAGCAGCCAGGAATTATGCGGACAGCAGTGTCAGCAGCGCGGCAATTCCCCGGATCCGGGACCGGTTTACCAGGCTGTCGATTGCTGCGGACAGCCCGTTGCCTTTTCGAAGGACAGATGCTGCAACGGATCTGTCAGGGCATCAGCCTGAGGAAAAAGAGATACTGGTTCGCCTTGCGGAAAAAGATCCTGATCCGGGTGTAAGAGCGCTTGCGGTCGGAAGACTTTATGATCAGGAGTTAATCTGCAGCATCTGCAGAACCGATAAGGACGCAGCGGTGCGGGAGGCGGCAGTAAAAGCGCTGGAAGATCAGGACAGGCTGGAAGAGATCATTCGGACCTGCACCGAGGAGCGCCTCAGAAATGCGGCAATTGCCCGGATAACGGACCCGGATAAGCGTCTCCGTTACGAGATCCAATGGATCACAGACAGGAAAACACTGATAGAAGCGGCAGGGAAACTCCCGGAAGATCATCCGCTGCTTACGGAAATAGCGCTTAAAAAGGGCGAAAGATATGACTACGGATGGCATCTGGTCGGAGAAGCCGCAGTGAAGAAGATCCGCGACAGGGATGCGCTGATGCGGATCGCCAGAGAAACCGATAATATTAATGTACGGCGTTACGCCATTCAAAAGCTCTCAAAAGAAGAACTTATAGAGCTTACCGGAACGGCTGCCGGAAAAGCCGCATATGAAGAACTCGACAGAAAACACCTGCTTGATGGCGCGACGCTGGATATCATTATTGCCAAACATGTCAGCCCGGCATCAGGATTTGCTGAAGATGAAAAGGAAGAGCGGCATATCAGGAAAACCCTGGAGAAGATCGATCCCGAGCTTATGAGGGCTTACGACCGCAGAGACGCCGATGTATTTATGAAAAAGCCATGCAGAGAGACTGTATACGCGGCGGTCTTTATGCTGAAAAGGTATGGGAAGGATGATTATTACGGCTACGGGCCGTCGCCTGCCGCATATGGCGTCGCGCGCTTCCTGAGTGAAGTATACCGCAGTAATCCTGAACTCAGGGAGAATTTAAAAGAAGCCAACAAGTACAGCATTGAAAGCCATATCGATCAGGGCAGCGCGAGCTGCCATACAGACGAGGGCCCGCTGATTTTCAATTATTGAAAACGTCCGGACAAAACAGGAAACAGTAATGATTCGAAATACAGGCATCCAGGGGGGACGAAAATGTTTTTTGGTATATCCGGCCATCCATTACTTGTTATAGGCATCATTGCGGCAGTCATTGTTGTGATTGCGTTTATCAGAAAAAGAAAATAGGTATCGGACGATACCGGGACGCTTTGGTGCCGCCGTTTTTTCGGTGGCATAAAAACGTCTCTCTGCCGCCAAAGGAGAGAAAAATGATCTATACAAATACGTATGAATCCCCTCTGGGCCATATCCTGCTCGCAGGCGATGATGAGGGGCTGACAGGTTTGTGGTTCACGGAAGGCGGGAGGTATATCGGCCTTGGCCTGAAAAAAGACGCGGTATTCCGGGACACCGATTATTTTGAGCAGACGAAAGAATGGCTGGATATTTATTTTACAGGCAGGGATCCGCGTTTTTTGCCGAAGATTCATCTGGTTGGTTCGGATTTCCGCAACCGCGTCGGGGAAATCATGTGTGAAATTCCGTTCGGTGAAACAGTGACCTATGGGCAGATTGCGGACAGAATTGCGAAGGAGAAGGGGATTGCCCGGATGTCTGCCCAGGCCGTGGGCGGTGCGGTCGGTCATAATCCGATCTGCGTCATCGTGCCCTGCCACAGGGTAGTGGGAACGAACGGCAGCCTGACCGGATATGGCGGCGGGATCCTGCGGAAAAAGGCATTGCTGGAGCTCGAAGGCGTGGATATGAGCCGGTTTTCGGTTCCGTCAAAGGGTACGGTGCTGTAAACGGCGTTATCAGAGAAGTATTACAAAAAAGTAATTGGCTGCCCGTTGGCACCGGAAGATATGTGAAGGTATGGAAGCAAATATCCTGCACGTGAAAAACCGGATGGAATTCCGGGAGTGGCTTGTCCTTCATTCGTCCCGTGAAACCGAATGCTGGGTAAAACTGAAACGCGGAAAACCGGTGGATCCGGATGTTTTCTACTATCTGGATGCCGTGGAAGAAGCGCTGTGCTTCGGCTGGATCGACAGCATCCATGCGGTCATCGATGGCGTAAGGATGCAGAGGTTTATAGTGGTTGACTGATACTCCAAAAATGGTGTATCGTTCAACCAAGGATTCGCATCGGCGTTCTCCGCCGAGATGAGGCGCGTCGCGCTCAAGCCCAGACGGCTCGTCATGGCCTGCGTGTTCGCAATC
>CADBNG010000308.1 GCA_902795985.1 uncultured Lachnospiraceae bacterium | reverse complement strand
GGCGCTTTCCCTCAACGAGGATCTGACGGAGGCGATCGCCCTCGGCCATGACCTCGGCCATACGCCGTTCGGGCATGAAGGGGAGGCGGTCTTAAACCGGCTGTCCCCTTACGGTTTCGTTCATTCGGAACAGAGTGTGCGGGTCGTGGAACTTCTGGAAAAGGACGGGAAAGGGCTCAATCTGACCTTCGAGGTGCGCGACGGCATCCGCAATCACCGCTCCTCCGGGAATCCGGTCACGCTGGAAGCACAGACCGTGCAGCTGGCGGATAAGATCGCCTACATCCATCATGACTGCGACGATGCGAAGCACGCCGGCATCATTACCGAGGATAATATCCCGGAAACACTCCGGAAGATGATGGGAGAGACCTGCCGGGAACGTCTCAATACCATGATCCTGGATGTGATCGGGAACAGTTTCGAAAAACCCCGGGTGGAAATGAGCGAAACGATCTTTGGCGGGATGATGCAGCTTCGGGATTTCATGTTCGAAAACATTTACTGCAAGGGCGTGGCGAAGGCTGAAAACATCAAGGTCGAGCGTCTGCTCGGCGCGCTGTATGAATATTATATCCGGAATCCGCAGGAGATGACGGAGCAGTACCGGATCCTGATGGCAGGCGGAGAGCCGAAAGAAAAAGTCGTCTGCGACTATATCTCCGGCATGACGGATCTTTATGCCGTACATGTGTTTGATGCATTGTATGAACCGCGCGGGTGGACCGTGTACTGATTAGGAGCGTTCATGATTTATTCCGATGAGATCATAGAGGAACTGCGTTCGCGGAACAATATCGTCGACGTCATTTCCGAATATGTGAAGCTGACCAGAAAGGGGACTTCCTATAAGGGACTGTGCCCGTTTCACAGTGAAAAGACGCCGTCGTTTTCGGTCAGCCCGGCGTGGCAGACCTATCACTGCTTCGGGTGCGGCGCCAGCGGCGATGTTTTCAGCTTTCTGATGGAATACGACAGCAAGACGTTCCAGGAGGCCGTGGAAACGCTCGCGGCCCGCTCCGGTCTGGAGCTGCCGAAGCGGAATGAAGACGAAAAAAGCCGCCGGGAGACGTCGCTGAAAAAACGGCTTCTGGAGATCCACAGGGAGGCGGCGGTCTGGTATTATAAAGAGCTGTATCAGCCGGCCGGCAAACAGGCGCTTTCCTATTTAAAAGGAAGAGGCTTGAGTGATGACGTGATCCGCGCTTTCGGGCTGGGGTATTCGGGCCGGGGGAACAACGCGCTGTATGCCTATCTGAAGAAAAAAGGATTCAGCGATGCGGAATTGAAGGCTTCCGGGCTGTTTACGGTCGTCGAGGGAAAGGACGAGATCCGGGAAAAATTCTGGAACCGGGTCATGTTCCCCATCATGGATGTGAACCGGAAGGTGATCGGATTCGGCGGCAGGGTCATGGGAGACGCCAAACCGAAGTATCTGAATTCACCGGAAACGCTTCTGTTCGATAAGAGCTCAAATCTTTATGCGCTGCATGCGGCGAAGATGGCCAGGAAGAAACAGCTGCTTCTCTGCGAGGGATACATGGATGTGATCAGCCTGCACCGGTTCGGCTTCACGAACTCGGTCGCGACGCTCGGGACGGCGCTGACTTCGAAACAGGGGTCGATCCTGCACCGGTATGCGGACGAAGTCCTTTTAATGTACGACAGCGACGAGGCCGGCGTCAAAGCGGCGCTTCGGGCCATCCCGATCCTCCGGCATTCGGGGATCACGCCGAAGGTCGTGAATCTGGAGCCGTATAAAGATCCTGACGAACTGCTGAAGGCGGAAGGAGAAGCCTTCCTTGCGAAACGGATCGCGGAGGCGGAAAACGGATTTCTCTTTGAGATCCGGCAGGCGTACGGCAATTATGATAAAAACGATCCGGCCGGCGTCAGCGGATTTCAGCATGAGGCTGCCAGGATGCTCGCCGGGTTCCCGGACGAGATCGAACGGGAGAGTTATTTAAAGACCGTTGCCGCCCGCTATCATATCGATGAAAAGATGCTCCGCCGGCAGATCGGCAGGCTCTCGATGACGGGGACGCCGCAGCCGGCAGAGGAGACGCAGCCCCGGAAGAGACCGTCCGGGAAAAATACGGATACGGAACGGCACCGCGCGGAAGAGGCGGTCCTCTCCTGGGTCTTCCGAAAACCGGAGCTGGCCGCATTTGCACGGAAGAATCTGGACCCGGAGGATTTTTCGCCCGGCGTACACCGGATCCTGGCGGAAAAGCTGCTTGCGGCAGGAACGGCGGAAGGAACTTCCACGGTCTCGGCCCTGAACGGGTTTGAAGACGGAGAGGAACGGGCAAAAGCAGCGGCGATCCTGGAAAGCAATCTGCTGCCGGAACGGGAAGAGGAACAGAAAAAAGCGCTGCTGGAAGCGGCGGTGCAGATCAGGATGAGACAGATCGAGGAAGCGCTCTCCGGTACCGGGGAAGAGGACATGGAGACGTTATCCGGGATCATGGAACATAAAAAGAAGCTGGAACAGTTAAAGAAGCAGTTATCAGGAGGGTGATCATGGAATTCGATAAAGAAAGGTTTTTTGAAAAGCTGAAAAGCCTGGAGGAGATCGCGAAGAAGAAGGACAATGTTCTGGAACAGTCCGAGATCGTAAGCTATTTCCAGGATATGGAGCTGAACGACGAACAGATGGATCAGGTTCGCGACTATCTGGAAGGCCGGGGTATCGATATCATGCAGTTTACCGCGGAAGATGACGCCGATCTTGATAAGATGCTTCTGATCAAGGACGACGACATGGAACTCGAGGACGAAGAGGAAGTCGATGTTGAAAATATCGATCTTTCGGTTCCCGAGGGGATCGGCGTCGAAGATCCGGTCCGGATGTATTTAAAAGAGATCGGAAAAGTCCCGCTTCTGACGGCGGAGGAAGAGATCGATCTCGCCCAGAGAATGGAAGAGGGAGACGAAGCCGCAAAAAAACGACTGGCGGAAGCAAACTTAAGGCTCGTTGTTTCGATAGCCAAAAGATATGTGGGCCGCGGCATGCTGTTCCT
>CADBNG010000307.1 GCA_902795985.1 uncultured Lachnospiraceae bacterium | reverse complement strand
TCAAATGAAATAAACAGTTTTGGCGACAGGGGGACGGTTCCCTGTCGCCATTTTCCTGCTGTTCTTATTCCTGCGGCAGGGACGGTTTTTGTCACCGATTTCCTGCTTGTTTTTATTCCTGCGGCAGGGACGGTTTTTGTCACCGATTTCCTGCTTGTTCTTATTCCTGCAGCGGGGACGGTTTTTGTCACCGATTTCCTGCTTGTTCTTATTCCTGCGGCAGAACGGTTCTCTGTCACCAATTATTCGTCCCCTTTATTGTGCCGGCTGCCGGCCTTCCTTCTTCGGCGAACACCCTATACAGATTTTTTATAAAAATTGCATAAAAACCTCTGTAATCGGTCCCGTCTATTGCCATTCCCCTTTGGATTGTCAGAAAAGAAAACAGAGGCTTTCCTAAATTGTTGCAAAAGCCTCTGTTTTTTGTCCCGTTTTTTTACTGAGAAAGTCCCTTTTCTCTTTTTAAAACAGAGGATATTCCTGTTATTCAAGAAAAGCCTCTGCTAAATAGTGGAAATGACTCTTTAAAATGCGATCCGTTTCCGGCTTTGTACAGAGGATTCTTGAAAAATCAGAAAAAGCCTCTGTTCTCTACCAGAAATGGCCCTGAAAAATGCGATCCGTTTCTGGCTTTGTACAGAGGTTTCTTAAAAATCAGAAAAAGCCTCTGTTCTCTGCCAGAAATGGCCCTGCAAAATGCGTTCCGTTTCCGGCTTTGTACAGAGGTTTCTTAAAAAATCAGAAAAAGCCTCTGTTCTCTATCAGAAACGGCCCTGCAAAATGCAGGCCGGCCATTCAATGGCCGTTGTCAGAAGGGCTGAGGGCCTTTTCCTGCCGCCATTTCCATGGCTTTTTTCATATTGTCCTCAAAGGCCTCCGCCGGGACCAGGGCAATACCGTATTCATCGCTGAGCACGATCAGGCGCTGGCCGCCTGTAAGTCCGAAAAGGTCCCTGGCTCCTTTCGGGATGACGATCTGTCCCCGTTCACTGACGGTGACAGAACCCCAGATGTTTTTCCCTCTCGGGGCCGGCGGAATCACGCCCATGCCTTCTTCGGACGTTGTCCGGAGAAGACTGTCAACGGTCGTTCCGTAGAGCTCCGCCAGACGGCTGCATTTTTCCACGTCTGGGATAGTGGTTCCTCTCTCCCATTTCGCATATGCCTGCCGCGAAATGCCGATTTTTTCCGAGACCTCTTCCTGAGAGTATCCATGAATGTTTCGCAGCATGACCAGGTTCTCTTTCAGCATTTTTCACTCTCCCGGTGTTTTCCGTTGGCAGAAGAGCTTTTTCGCTCCGCTGTCAGTTATCTGTACTGGCGGCAGGCAAACCCCCGCATGACATCATATATTATCTGTAATGGCGACAGAGAACCGCCCCCCCTGTCGTCATATTATCTGTAATGGCGACAGAGAACCGTCCCCCTGTCGTCACAGGTCGATTTTTTCAAAGTGTTCACAGGCGCGCCGGAGTGAAAGGACCGTCAGCAGCAGCCAGACCAGGATTCCGGCTGCAAGCAGGATCAGCTGCAGGGCGATATCGTCTGTGCCAAAAGCGTTCAGCCGCTGCAGTCCGGGCACATGATGGAGGGCTTCCGCAACAAATATCGTGAGAAAAGCGGCGATGATAAACGTCACAAACGGACGCGCGAAACGATAGGCCGTTTTAAAGAATCCCCCGACAAAAATACAGTTAAACAGTCCAAAGATCACAAACGCCACACCAAGCGCAAAGAAATTGGCATTCATGAGCGCATTGCTGCGGTAAACGACGGACTCCGAAAATACGGTCATCCGCAGAACCGCCGCCGCTGCCATCAGCACCAGGCTGCAGGCCTCGATCAGACAGACAAACCGGTATTTCCCCCGGACCACGTCCTTCTTCGCGATCGGAAGCAGCGCGGAGAAGACGATGTCGTTCGCCTCCCGGGCCGTCTGAAAGCTTTGAAAGATTCCCAGCGAAACGAAAAAGACCCCGCAGAGGATGGGATACCCGGGAAGTAAGAACATCAGCCCGAACAGGATAAACAGATAGGAAAGCACCGAAGCGCTGAGCTTCATTTCCTTGCGCATCAGGTTACGCATGAACACCGCCTCCTTCCAGCCGAAGCAGGGTATCCTCAAGGCTTTCGCCTTCGACGGAATACTGCCGGATAAAGTCCTCTTTCGGCAGCGCCGCAATAATCCTTCCTTTTGAAATATAAAGAATGTCGTCCGCGCACTTTTCAATATCGGAAATGATATGCGTGGAAAAGAACACTGCCGTTCCTTCCTTCTTCAAGCCGGTAAAAATCTCCAGCAGCTCGTTCCGGGAGAAGGGGTCCAGCCCGCTGGTGGGTTCGTCCAGGATCAGCATTTCCGAACGGTGGGAAAGCGCCAGCAGCAGATTGAACTTCACCTTCATGCCGTCGGAACACTCCAGCGGCGTTTTTGTTTCATCCAGCCCGAACTGCTCCAGATACCGGCGGTAGCGCTGTTCATCCCATGTATCATAAAAGTGTTTCACAATATCGGCGATTTCCCGGATCTTTTTCCTCGGATACCAGCTGACCGTCCCGGTGGAATAACCGATGCGCCGTTTAATCTCCCTTTCATTGCCCTCCAGGGGCAGGTCGAAAAACCGTACCGTCCCGCCGTCCGGGTGTATCAGGTTCAGCATGGCCTTGATTGTCGTCGTCTTCCCGGCGCCGTTCCGGCCGATAAAACCGGTGATTCTCCCGCTTTCCTGGGCGAAGGAAACGTCCGCCAGTTCGAAGGACGGATATTTTTTCGAAAGGCACTGCACTTCCGCGATCATTTTACGATCCTCCCAAAAGTAATAATTGTATGAAAATTGTAATTCAAAGTTGCCTCCCGGTCAACCAACCAAAGATAACAGGCAGCAGCTGTTTTTGTCACTTATGGTTGCTTTTCGCCGACAAGGGAGATGCTGCCGGTTCTGAAAACGGACAGGAAGGACGTTGCAGATGACCGGAAAATGGACATAGAGGACGTTGCCGATGTCCGGAAAACAAACAAAGAGAAAGGACGTTGCAGATGTCCCAAAAACGGACAAGTGAAACGTCCCTCCCGTTCGAAAAAGCAGGGCTTCCGCGCCTGCGGCAGCCCTGCTTCTCCGATTCTTTTCAGCAGGGTTCCCTGCCACTGTTCATATCCCGTTCACCGTTGTCAGGCTTCCGGTGTCTCCTGTTCTTCTTCTGCTGCTTCAACCTCCCTGCGATAGCGCACCAGCAGGAGATCAACAAGCCAGCAGGCAAAGAGCAGAAGCAGCATCAGCGGGGTCCACCTGTCAATCAGGATCATCGGCAGACGGATATCCTCGGTAAGGATGAAGGCAATGATCGCGCCGATACTGATAAGGATCTCCAGGATCAAACCGATCCAGAATTTCCTTGTGAACTTTTTCTGCTGATAGTACAGCGTCTCTACCGCCGCTCCAAACTCATCCTCGGTCAGGGGAGCAGCCGCATCGGCACCGTTCCGGTTCTGAAGGGCGACACTTTCGATCCGGGCTTTTTCCAGAAGCTGCTCCGGAAGCAGGCCCTGCGCGTTCTGAAGCCCTTCCTTCTCTTCGTTGACATCCTTCATCATCTTTCCGCGGCCGAATTTCGCAACAAGATGCAGAAGCGGCAGGCAAAGATAAACCGTGATGATCAGCGCGATCAGGTTAATCAGCGCCCATGCGCGGGTGCCGTAGGTTCCGCCCTCCGGCTGGAAACGGTTGATAAAGCGCGCCAGCGGGGTCTCTTCGTCCTCCAGCTCCTCTTCGACGGGCTCTTCGAGATTCCCGTCTCCCGACTCCTGCGGGTTGTCAATATCGGGATTGAAAGGTTCCGGAGTCTCTATAATTCCGGGGCCGATCGGTGAAACCGTAACGTCCGGAACGTCCGGAACATCCGGAATGCCGGTCGGTACAACAGGATCCGGCGGTATGATCGTCGGTCCCGGAGTCGGTCCCGGTGTAACCGTTGGTCCCGGTGTAATCGTCGGTGTCGGTCCCGGCATATTCCGTTCTGTCATTACGCCGAATACCACAAACCGTCCGTTTGTCTCCGCCCCCGCGCAGGTCGACAATGCAAGGATCTTCGTACCGCCCCGCGCCGCTGCCGCATCATACTGCACGGCATTTTGTTCAATAAAGCCCAGCAGCTCCGCCAGATCGCGGTTTCCTGCCGTATAAACCATTTTTTCATAGGCGTCCGTCTTCAGGGCGGCAAAAATGGTTACGTCATAGACCGCATCCGGCAGGACAACGATCGCTTCCCGGTGGCTGTTGAAATAATCCGTGCCTTCATAAAGGTCCAGCCCGCCGAACATTGCGCTGTTGTCCATATGGTGCCCGTAGACCAGATTATAATTATCACTGAAGTCCGGGCTGTTGGCCGTTGCCAGATAGATTGCGCCGGTCAGGCTGCTCTTTTTATGAATATCGTGCGAGGCATAGTACAGATCGTTCGGCCCCTGCATGATCGGATAATCAATATGAGTATTATACACCGTCAGCCAGGCCCGGTAGTCCTCGTTGATCGAAGCCAGGGTATCGCCTCCGGTAAGCGGGACCGCGCCGTCGTCGATGATCTCCGGCCGATAGTCCAGCAGATCCCATGCGGAGGAAAAGGCCTGATTCTGTGTATAGATATTGTCATAAAGGACATAACCGCTGTAAAGGATCAGG
>CADBNG010000306.1 GCA_902795985.1 uncultured Lachnospiraceae bacterium | reverse complement strand
GTTTCCGGCTTTTTGTCCGGAGCTGCAGACGTTTTTTTCTCATCCTTTTTGGCTTCATCCTTTTTGGATTCGCTCTTCTTGGACGGATCTTTTGTCTTGTCCTCTTTTACAGATTGTTCCGGCTTTTTGGCGGTTTTTTCCGCATCCTGCGCATCCTTGTCCGGATTCTCAGCCTGCGGCTTTTCCTCAGCCACAGTTTCATCGTCCGAAGCGGCCGGAGCAGGTTCCGTTTCTTCCGTTACGGCCGGCTGTTCTTCGGTTTCATCCGTTTCCGCATCATCGGTTACCGTGGGAAGAGCTTCTTCGTCCGTATTCACGTCTGTCTCTAAGGCCGGTTCTTCTGTCAGAATCTCCTCCGAAGGATCTTCTGTTTCTTCAGAAGGGACCTCTTCCGGTTCCTCTTCCGCGGCCGGTTCCGAATCCGGCTCCGATACCGTTTCCGGCTCGGCGACCGGCTCTTCAGCCGCTTCCGCTCCGTCTGCGGAAGTATCCGGGGCGGCATCATTCTCCGCTGCGGCTTCCGTCACTTCAGAAGGCAGTACTGTTTCCTCAGCTGCATAGCCTGCGGCCGGCAGAGAAAGGATCATTGCTAATGAGAGTACCCATACGATGATTTTACGATACATATAATATCCCTCTGTTTCCGATAATTCTTCGTCGCCGCTGCTTTGCAGGGCAACATAAAACCCGCCTCCAAAGAAGCGGGCAGTCAGCTAAAAACATGGCCGGATCCGTTTTCACCCGATCCTGCCGTCGTTATCGGACTCTGCTTTCTTCGGAAGCATTATTCCGTTTCTCCAGCAGGTTTCCTGACTTGCATCTCCGACGTCCCCCGCTCCTTCTCACGGTTTATCCCGCCTTCTCAGGCTTACACCCGCAATGGCTTCTGCTTCGGACTCGATGCTTACAGTGACCGGATCGTCCGGGACTCTCACCCGGTTCCCTTTTACCCTTTCGGCACTGAAGAACACTTATAATCCGTTAAATCATACACAAACTGGCAAAAGATGTCAACCAACACAAAGAGGTCCGGCGCTTTGTGCCGGAAAACAACACAAAGGGGACACGGACGCATGAACAAAGGGGTCAAAAGGGCCTTCCCTTTTCCACCGTAACGGCATTAAAAAAGCCGCATTACGGAAACAATGCCGCCGCTTTATTATCGAAAACAAAAAATCAGGGACAGGTATTACATACCGGTTCCTTTTCTGTTATAATCACAACCTGTCGGGGAAAATATCCGAAGATGTAAGACAGGTATCATTGGAAACGCACACCCTACCTGGGTGCTAACGAACAACACGCTGAAGTCTTCACCGTTTTATGAAAGGAGATTTTAACGTGTTACCTCAAAACAAGTTTCAGGATGTTGTCTTTACAGTTTTCATGGCATTCGCCATGGTCTACGCGATGATCTGCTACAATATCTCACTCAGTGTCGGAGGTATGCAGAATTTTATTTTCCTGGCAGCATTTAAAGAAATTCTGATCATGTGGCCAATCGCCATTGCGCTGGAACTGCTGTTTGTCGGAAAACTTGCACAGAAGCTGGCGTTTCGATTTGTAACTCCCGGAAAAGATCCCGTGATCCTGATCATTCTGGGAATCTCTGCCATGTCTGTATGTCTTATGTGTCCCTTGATGAGCCTTGCGGCAACGATCCTTTTTAAAGAGGCCGGAACGGAGTTCATTGCGGTATGGTTTCAGACTACTGTTATAAATTTCCCGATGGCGCTGTGCTGGCAGATATTTATAGCCGGACCGCTTGTACGAAATGTATTTGGTTTCTTTGTCAGGACTTTTTCCAAACAGGGAACCCAGGGCAAATCATAAATCATCTTTTTAATATTATGGAAGAGTAACCCTGGAGCCGAAAGGGACAGAGCAGGGGGCGAAGGGGACTGTCCCCTTCGGGACGGCCCCGGAAGGGACGGAGGAAGGGGGCGAAAGGGACTGTCCCCTTCGCCCCCTTCAGGACGGTTCTTTTTGGTGTGTGCTGTTTCGGGTTTTCTGTTTTAAGCCAGATTCAGCCGTTTTTTCAGGATCAGCGTGGTGCCGAAGTAGAAGGCGGCACCGGTGATCAGATTGATTATGATCTCACGGATCAGCAGGCTGCTGAAGCGAAGATCCATCACCTTGGAAACGAATCCGGAGGAACCGACTATGGAGGTAATCAGCGCGAGTACGATCTGGATGCCGATAAACGCCGCCACCGCAATAAGGATCTTATAACGGTTTGCCAGATTGCCGATCGCCAGGCTGAAGTAGAACTGGAGGATCAGGGCAATCGTACTGACAATGGCTGCCGCAATGAACCATCCCGCGTCCGGACCGAAGACCTCCCGGATCATTTTCAGGAGGAAATCCACGCCTTCCTGCTTAACCAGGTAGCCGTACATCCCGGAAGTCAGGCTGAGCAGGAATGCCGACACGATGGCACAGACACACCCGATCGCCGACCAGAGGAACGCCACGATCAGCTTGCTGAGCACCAGCATCCAGGTCGGTACCGGAAGCGTATGCATCAGATACCCCTCTCCCCGGAGCAGGTTGCTGTTAAAGCGCAGGATGATGAAAATAATGGTCATAATCCCCATCGCGGCAATCAGCAGCACATACAGAATAAGAAAGATCGAAAGCATGATCTCCGGCAGGCCTAACGAGACGATGGAATAAGAGAGTCCCCCTGCGGCGTCCGCTGTTCCTCCGCCCACCATGAAATGCAGGGCAATGCCGATCACCAGCCCTAAGGCAATCACAGCCGCATACAGGATCCAGAGCACCCGGCTCGTGGATTTCAGTTCATATTTTAATAATTTCCCCAGCATCGGAACACCTCCCTGAAATATTCGTCAACGGATTTTCCTTCGTTCTCCCGGATGTCATCGACGGTTCGATGCGTCATGATCTTTCCGTTGTTGATAAAGACCACCTCGTCCAGCAGCTGCTCCACGTCGGCGATCAGATGGGTGGAAATGATCACCAGGGCATCCTCGGAATAGTTCCGGAGGATCGTTTCGAGGATATAATCCCTCGCTGCCGGATCCACGCCGCCAATGGGCTCGTCCAGCAGATAGACGCTGGCTTCCCGGCTCATGGCAAGGATCAGCTGAACTTTCTCCTTGGTTCCCTTGGAAAGGGTTTTCAGCGGAGCCTGCATGCGGACGCCCAGGTTCTCCAGCATCTGGAAGGCCCGTTCCTTCCGGAAGTCCGGATAGAAGTCCTCAAAGAACCCGATCAGCGTTTCCACCTTCATCCAGTCCATCAGGTAATTCGCGTCCGGCAGGTAGGAAATCAGTTTCTTGGTTTCCGGCCCCGGCGCGTAACCGCCGATCCGGATGCTGCCTTCGCTCGGAACGATCAGGCCGTTGGCCAGTTTCAGCATCGTGGTCTTCCCGCTTCCGTTCGGGCCCAAAAGGCCGACGATCCGGCCGCTCTCCAGCGTCAGATCCACATGGTCCAGGGCTGCCAGCGATCCGTATCTTTTGGTCAGGCCGCTGCATTCAAATAATACGCTCATCGTCATTACCTCCTGTGGATTTCCGGACCAGGTCCAGGACGGTTTCCGTGTCCAGGCCGAGCTCCTTCATCTTCTTCATAAAAACGTCCACCGCCTCTTTCGCGGCTTCTTCCTTCAGTCTCCGGATCATGGTTTCATCCTCCGTTACAAAACGCCCGCTGGTCCGCTGCGAATAGATCACGCCCGTTCGTTCCAGCTCCGATAAAGCCCTCTGCATCGTGTTGGGGTTGACGCCGGCTTCCTGCGCCAGATCCCTGACCGACGGAAGCTTCTCTCCCGGCGGATAGGCACCGGTCACGATGCGGCCCTTGATCCGTTCAATAATCTGTCCGTAGATGGACCGCTTGCTGTCTAAATCCCAGGGCATCCGTTTTCCTTTCCTGTCTGCTGCATTTCGTTCTGTATCATTGTACTACTCGCTTAGTACAATGATACTGTAATACAGTTTTCCGCTTCTGTCAACAGGAAATTTTCGTTTTTTCAAAAAAAAGGTTCCGAATTCCCCTGACAGCAAATCCGGTATCCCGGTTTACCAGCCCGGCAAAAATGCCCGGAATGGGTCAGTCCTTCCGCCGCGATATGAAAAATCAAAAATATATTTTATTTTATGTAAATTATACTTGACATATTGTCTGCAATACGCTACTATACGGTCAGAAGCTTCCACAGCCCCAAAAGGGATTTGTAAAAATAAAACGAATTGTTTCT
>CADBNG010000305.1 GCA_902795985.1 uncultured Lachnospiraceae bacterium | reverse complement strand
CTGGTCTCTGTTGCACTTTCCCTGGGGTCGCCCCCGCCGGACGTTATCCGGCATCCTGCCCTGTGAAGCCCGGACTTTCCTCTCCCGGCCGAAGCCGGCAGCGATCACAAGCCTTACTCCGCTTGCTTGTCAGATCAGTTTATAGGGTACCGATGGGGACGCTTCCAGGACATTCAGGTCCGGGAAACGTTCCTTCAGGCGTTTTTTTACGTCTGCCGCGAATCCGTGCTCGGTTCCGTAGTGACCGGCATCGATGATGCGGAGGCCTTGAGCCCAGGCATCCGTTCCGGTATGATAATCTATATCGCCTGTAACAAATACGTCCGCGCCGGATGCCAGCGCATCCGCGATCAGACTTTTCCCGCTGCCTCCGCATACCGCGACACGGCGGACCGGAAAGCCGCCTGCGCCGTAGCACCGGACGTCGGAAAGGTCCAATGCCTTTTTTACGAACGCCGCGAAATCATAGTAATCCATCGGCTCTTTCAGTTCGCCGACGCACCCGAGGCCTTCGTCTTCTCCGGTAAAGGAAAGAATCTGAGGATCCGCAAGGCCCAGCTGCTGCGCGTTGAGCTCGCCCATAGCGCACACGTCGTAATTCGTATGCATGGCATAACAGGAAATGCCGTTTTCAATCAGCCGGACCAGCCGCGCTCCGATAAAGGTATCCGTACTTACGCTTCGGATCGATCCGAAGATCAGCGGATGATGGGTAACCAGAAGATCCGCGCCGGCGGATACTGCCTGGTCAATCACCTCATCGTTTGCGTCCAGCGCCGTCATGACCAGGGACACTTCCTGATCCCTTTTTCCGGCCAGAAGGCCGGGATTATCCCATTCTTCGGCGCTTTCCGGCGGGAACATTTCCGCCAGGGCCGCCAGTATTTCTTTACAGTTCATATCCCATTCCCTTCAGCGCATGATAGACCGCGTATACCGGAAGTCCGACGACATTGCTGTAATCGCCCGATATGCGGTCGATGTATTTCGCGAAACGCCCCTGTATTCCGTAAGCTCCCGCCTTGTCCATGGGTTCGCCGGTAGCAATATACCGCGATATCTCCTCCTCCGAAATCTCCCCCACCGAAACAAGGGTCGTTTCGACAAAAGAAACCCTTTCGGCGGTTTTCTGTCCGGACAAGCGCCGGATACAGACCCCGGTGCAGACTTCATGGGTCCGGCCGGCCAGCATGCGGATCATGCGGGCGGCATCCTTTTCATCGGACGGTTTGCCCAGCACTTCCCCGTTCACACAGACAATGGTATCCGCCGCAAGAACAAAAACGGAATCTTCGCCGGTCCTTCCGGCAGCAATCTGCTCTGAAACCGCTTCACATTTCTTCTCTGCCAGCACACGGACCACCTCTTTGGGGTCGTCCGGCGTGGTGTCTTCATTAATATCCGCAGGATGAATCTCCGGAACGATTCCGATCTGCGTCAGCAGTTCTTTCCGTCTGGGGGAAGCCGATGCAAGAATCAGTTTTTTCTTACTCATAGTATTGTTTCGCCTGCCGGGTGACAAGCAGTTCCATTTTCAGTTCTTCCGACCGGTTCCTCGCCGGTTCTTTATCCGAGCCGGAAAGCTCCCGTATCAGTTTTTCCAGCCATTGCTCCCTCTCGTTCAATCTGCGTAAAAGCGTGCCGTCACGTTTCCGCAGCAGACAGGGGCCGTACATCAGCCCGGCCTCTCCGGGACGCTCTTCCTTTTCTCCGTCCGGGAGCGGAACGGAACGAATCAGAGGATAGTATTTTCCGTCTTCCAGGACAAGGGTTTCATTCCGGATCGGGAGGCCGTGGTCATAGAGAAACTCCCGGACGGTCCGTTCCTCGCTCTGGGGTCCGAGGATCAGTTCCTTCGCCTGCCTGGCCTGATCCATCCCTTCTTCCAGAATGGACAGGATGGTCTTTCCTCCCATTCCCGCAATCACGATGGAATCCGTTTCTCCCGGCCGCAGAACGGTCAGGCCGTCGCCGACCCGTACTTCCGCTTTGCTGCTGATCCCGTAGAGTTCAAAATGACGGCGGGCCCTTTCAGCCGGTCCTTCTCTGAGGTCGCAGGCAATACAGAACGGGGAGATCCCGCTCAGGATCAGCTCAATACAGACGTATCCGTGATCGCAGCCGATATCGGCCACGGAGTATCCTTTTGTTATAAGGGCTGTGAGTGCCGTCAGCCTGCCAGACAGATCCGGACGGGGTCCGGACGGATCAGTCAAGATAATCACGCAGCTTTCTCGAGCGGCTGGGATGGCGGAGTTTGCGGAGCGCCTTGGCTTCGATCTGACGGATCCTTTCACGGGTAACCTTGAATTCCTTGCCCACTTCTTCCAGCGTACGGGCATGGCCGTCATCCAGGCCGAAACGAAGGCGAAGCACCTTCTGTTCTCTTTCGGTCAGCGTATTCAGCACTTCTTCCAGCTGTTCGCGGAGCATGGTAAAAGCCGCCGCGTCCGCCGGAGCCGGTACGTTGTCATCCTGGATAAAATCACCCAGATGGCTGTCTTCTTCTTCGCCGATCGGGGTTTCCAGCGAAACCGGTTCCTGGGAGATCTTTAATATCTCGCGGACCCGCTCCACGCTCAGATCCATCTTCTCGGCGATCTCTACCGGAGTAGGTTCGCGTCCCAGATCCTGCAGCAGCTGACGGGAAACCCGGATCAGTTTGTTGATGGTTTCCACCATATGCACCGGAATACGGATGGTACGGGCCTGGTCCGCAATGGCGCGGGTTATGGCCTGACGGATCCACCAGGTGGCATAAGTGGAGAATTTGTACCCTTTACGGTAGTCAAATTTTTCGACTGCCTTGATCAGTCCCAGGTTGCCTTCCTGGATCAGGTCGAGGAAAAGCATGCCGCGGCCCACATACCGTTTGGCAATGGAAACCACAAGGCGGAGGTTCGCTTCGGCGAGCTTCTTTTTCGCCTCTTCATCCCCTTCTTCCATGCGCATGGCCAGCTCCACCTCTTCTTCCGCCGTCAGAAGAGGCACTTTTCCGATCTCTTTCAGGTACATGCGGACCGGGTCTTCCACGCTGACCCCTTCCGGAATGGAAAGGTCGATGTTCTCAACGTCGACTTCATCTTCCTCTTCCAGGACGATATCATCATCCTTGATCAGAAGCATGCTGTCGTCGATATCCTTATCGATTTCGGAGAACTGCAGAACGTCGATGCTCTGGGCTTCCAGATAGGACCGGACCCGGTCCATCTGCTCGTCGGACAAAGGCATGTCGCTGAACTGGTTCCGGATATCCGCAATCTCAAGCGTATTTTTGCGGCTCTTTCCCAGTTCTTCCAGCGCTTTTAATTTCTCCATGAATTTTTCTTTATCGATTTCCATCAGTTCTCTCCTATTCCGTTCAGTATTTCCTGTTTCAGCTTTTCCAGCCGGATTTTCTCCTCCAGCATCATCTGCAGTTCCTTCGGATCATTTTCCTGCGCCTTCTGAAGCGCCCGGTTGTAGGTCCGGGTCTTCAGGGCCGCAAGGACTTCCTTTATTCCCCGGTCCTTCTGTTCCGGATCGTCGGGGATCCGGAAGTTTTCCAGAATCTCCGCTGCCGCGGACCGTTCCTCCAGGTCCTCAAAACGGTTGAGGATCGAAACGGGGTTAAACCATCCGGCATTCAGCATGTCCTGCAGGGCCCGGAAGATTTCCCTGTGCAGCGGGGTTGTAAAATCATTTTCCGTTATATACCGGCTGGCCAGCCGCGCCGTTTCTTCCTCCCGTCCCATCCAGGAGAGCATCAGCTGTTCCGTTTTGATGTCCGGCGGCTCTTTT
>CADBNG010000304.1 GCA_902795985.1 uncultured Lachnospiraceae bacterium | reverse complement strand
CCGGACCTGGTCCATCGTATCTCTCTCGCGGATGGTGACGCAGCGGTCTTCTTCCGAATCGAAATCATACGTTACGCAATACGGCGTTCCGATCTCATCCTGACGGCGGTATCTTTTGCCGATATTTCCGCGGTCGTCATATTCGCAGTTGTACTTTTTGCAGAGGTTCGCAAAGATCGGTTCCGCGCCGTCGTTCAGCTTCTTGGAAAGCGGCAGCACCGCGATCTTAACCGGCGCCAGAGCCGGATGGAAATGCATGACTGTACGGACGTCGTTGCGCTCCGCATCCAGGACTTCCTCATCATAGGCACTGCAGAGGAAAGCCAGAACCACACGGTCCGCACCCAAGGACGGTTCAATTACATACGGAATATACCGGGCATTCTTTACATCGTCAAAATAGGAAAGATCTTCGCCCGAAACATTGATGTGCTGCGTAAGGTCATAATCCGTACGGTCGGCAATACCCCAGAGTTCGCCCCAGCCGAAGGGGAATAAGAACTCAAGGTCTGTCGTCGCCTTGCTGTAGAAGGAAAGCTCTTCCTTGGAATGGTCCCTCGCGCGAAGCTCTTCTTCCTTCATTCCGAGGCTCTTCAGCCAGTCGATGCAATAGGAACGCCAATAGGTAAACCATTCCAGATCGGTATCGGGTTCGCAGAAGAACTCCAGCTCCATCTGCTCGAATTCCCGGGTACGGAAGGTGAAGTTTCCGGGCGTGATCTCATTCCGGAAGGATTTTCCGATCTGCGCAATGCCGAAAGGAATCTTTTTCCGGGAGGTTCTCTGAACATTTTTGAAGTTCACGAAAATGCCCTGGGCGGTTTCCGGACGCAGGTATACGGTGTTCTTCGCGTCTTCCGTAACACCCTGAAACGTCTTGAACATCAGGTTGAACTGACGGATCTCCGTAAAGTTGTGCTTTCCGCAGGAAGGACAGGGAATCTGGTGCTTTTCGATAAAGTCCGTCATCTCCTCCTGGCTCCATCCGTCCACGCTGCCTTCGAGTTCAATTCCGTTGTCCGCGCAGAAGTCTTCGATCAGCTTATCCGCACGGAAACGTTCCTTGCATTCCCGGCAGTCCATCAGGGGATCGGAAAAGCTTCCGAGATGGCCCGAAGCGACCCATGTCTGGGGATTCATCAGGATGGCGCAGTCCACACCGACGTTATAGGGATTCTCGGTAACGAATTTCTGCCACCAGGCTTTTTTCACGTTGTTCTTGAGCTCAACGCCGATGGGACCGTAATCCCAGGTGTTGGCCAGTCCGCCGTAGATCTCGGATCCCGGGTAGATAAAACCTCTGGATTTTGCCAGGGCCACAATCTTGTCCATTGTTTTTTCCATGTTCAGCTTTCCCTTCTATTCGTTATTGTTATGATAGACCAGATAAGAGTATCCGGTATTGACCGACTGAAAGACATCCGGAATGCCTTCTGCCGTGTTGGTACTGATGGTATAGGAACCGCCGTCGTTCCGGACGATGTCCTCCGAAGCCAGAATTGCCTTAAACGGAAGCCGTACGTCCATCGCCTCCTGAAGGATCAGGACCGAAAAATCCGGATATTCCGCGGGAAGCGTATAGCCGGAAACTGCCAGTCCGGAATCCGCCAGGCAGAGCTTTGAAAAATCAAAGCCGGCCGAAAGGGCATCAGCCATGGAGCCGTTGAAAGCTTTGACACCGTTGAAACGCGCATAGTCTTCGATTGACTGATACGTCATCTGCACCCGGAAGATCCCATCGGGCTCCTTGCGGACGCTGTCGATCCGTACCGGAGCTTCCTCCTTCGCTGCAGAATAATCGGCAACCAGCTGCTCAATAAAGCTCCGCACCGTATTTTCATCCGCTTCCTCGCCCACGGTTTCGATAATCGTATGGGTGATGGAACCGTCTTTATTCAGTTCAAATGTCGTAGCCGAAGCCTCTTTCCCGGAACCGCATGCGGAAAGCAGGAAGCATGCCAGTACGGCAGTCAGAAGGCAGGGCAGAAACCAACGTTTATTCATGATTTTCGGCACAGTATCCATGGATAAAACCGGTTTTTCCGTTCCATATATTCCGATAGTATAACAGTAAATGTCCTTTATCGCAAGCAAAGAAAAGGCCTTCCGGCCTTTAACGGTCCGATCAAAGGGGAACACAGATCCGGCGGCATGGACCAGGCGGATTACTCTGTCATCTTCTCCTGTTTGATTTTATGATCGATCACATGACGGGAAGCCAGTTCTTTACGGATATCTTCCGTGGAAATGCCGGCCTCAATCATCAGCACCATGACATGATAAACCAGATCCGCGATCTCATAGATCGTTTCTTTTTTGTCTTCGGCCTTTGCGGCGATTATGACTTCCGTGGATTCCTCTCCTACTTTTTTGAGGATTTTATCCAGCCCTTTTTCGAAAAGATAGGTTGTATAGGATCCTTCTTTCGGTTCGGTCTTCCGGCCGCGGATCAGTTCCGCCAGATCTTCCAGCGCAAAGTTTTCTTCGGAACCGCCTTCCAGCAGCGGATATTCGAAACAGGACTCGGTCCCGAGATGACAGGCCGGTCCGTCCGGGTTCACGCGGATAAGAAGCGTATCCTGGTCGCAGTCCGCCGTAATGGAAACGATATGCTGGTAATTCCCGCTGGTTTCGCCCTTCAGCCACAGTTCCTGCCGGGAACGGGAATAAAAACAGGTCATTTTTTTCTCCAGGGAAATCTGAAGGCTTTCCCGGTTCATATATGCCAGCATCAGGACTTTTCCGGTCTTATCATTGATGACGATGGCGGGAATCAGCCCTTTTTCATCGAATTTCAGTTGATCCATTTCAATTTTCATACTCTTCCTCACATTCTGACGGGAATACTGTGTTCTTTCATGGCCTGCTTCAGATCACGGATCCGGATTTCCCCGAAATGGAAAACGGAGGCTGCCAGGCCGGCATCCACTTTCGGCAGGGCCTGAAACAGACGGATAAAATCTTCCACGGAACCGGCGCCGCCGGAGGCGATCACCGGAACGTTGACTGCCTCGCAGACCTTATCCAGCAGTTCCAGGTCAAAGCCGTCCTTTACGCCGTCAGTATCCATCGAATTAACGACGATTTCTCCGGCGCCCTCTCCGACGCAGCGCCTTATCCATTCAATGGCTTCCATCCCGGTATTCTCCCGGCCGCCCTTCGCAAAGATGCAGAAACGTCCGTCAACCCGCTTAATATCCGCGGACAGGACAACGCACTGGTCCCCGTAGACTTTGGCGGCTTTCCCAACCAGGGAAGGATCCCGGATCGCCCCGGAGTTCACACTGACTTTATCGGCGCCGCATTTCAGGACCCGGTCAAAGTCATCGACGGTGTTGATCCCGCCGCCGACGGTAAGCGGAATAAAAACGCTTTTCGCGGTCTCTGTCAGAATATCGGAGAACAGCGCGCGGCCTTCCGCCGAAGCCGTAATATCATAAAAGACGAGCTCGTCCGCGCCGGCGCTGCTGTAATACTTTGCCAGTTCGACCGGTGAAGCGACATCTCTTAATCCTTCGAAATTGATTCCCTTTACGACCCTGCCGTCCCTTACGTCCAGACAGGGGATGATCCGTTTTGTAATCATTGCACCGCCTCTGCTGCTTCTTTCAGATCGATTGCGCCGGTATAATAGGCTTTCCCGATAATCGCGCCGTACATGCCGAGCTCCGCAAGATATCGGAGATCATCCAGCGAACTGATCCCGCCCGAAGATGTGATCTGCAGGGAAAACTCCCGGTTGAGTTTCCGGTACATTTCCCGGTTTGTGCCCTGCATTGCCCCGTCTTTGGATATATCGGTGCAGATGACCGTACGGACACCCATTTCCTGAAGATGCCGGATGAAAGGGACCAGCTGAAGGCCGGAGCTCTCAAGCCAGCCTTTGATGCATACCAGGCCGTCCTTAACATCTACGCCGACCGCAATCCTCTCTGCGTATCGGTCCAGTGCCTTCCGGAGAAAAGCTTCATCCGTAACAGCAGCGGTCCCGATGATAGCCCGGTCAATCCCGGATCCCAGATAACGGTCCAGCACCTCCATTGTACGGATGCCTCCGCCGATCTCGCAGAACGCTCCGGAGGTCTCCTTGATCTTCAGGACGGTCTCCAGGTTCGGCGTATCCCCGTTTTTGGCTCCTTCCAGATCGACAATATGGATATGCGGCGTCCCTTTCGAAACGAAATCCGCAGCAATCTCTTCGGGATGATCGCTGTAAACGGTCATTTCCTGGTAATTGCCTTTATAAAGCCGGACGGCCTTTCCGCCGACAAGATCGATCGCCGGGAACAGGATCATACAGGTCTCCTCTCTTCTGGTTTCAGCGCTCCATGCGGGTAAAGGCACGTAAGATCGAAAGTCCCACGTCGCCGCTCTTTTCCGGATGGAACTGACATCCATAGACATTTTCACGCGCTACGGCTGCGGTCAGTTCGATATCGTATTCCGTTGTCGCGATCACATACGGATCACAGCCGGAGGCAAAGTAAGAATGCACAAAATAGGTGCAGTCCCCGTTTTGAATCTCTGAAAACAGCGGGGATCTTTTTTTCAGGATCAGGGCATTCCAGCCGATATGGGGGATTTTCAGATCGTTCCGGATCCGCCCTTCCATCGCGACGACTTCCCCGGGGATCAGTTTCAGGCCTTCATATTCCCCGTATTCATAGCTCTTTTCAAAAAGGAGCTGCATGCCGAGGCAGATCCCGAGGATGGGGATTCCTTTATCCGCGGAACGAAGAACGAATTCATCCAGTGAGTTTTCCTTCAGCTTTGCCGCCGCGTCACGGAACGCGCCGACCCCCGGCAGGACAAGCCGGTCGGCCTTCTCCAGTTCACGGATATCCCCGCTTGCAAAAGCCTCCTGTCCGATGGCGGCAAAGGAGCTTTTGAGGGAGAACATGTTGCCTACCCCGTAATCGATTATCCCGGTCATGAAAGGACTCCCTTCGTGGATGGAATATCATCCTCAAAGCCTGATTCAAAAGCCACCGCCGCCTTCATGCTGCGTGCTACCGATTTAAACGCGCCTTCAATAATATGATGAGAGTTCTTTCCGCTGATCTGATCGATATGCAGGGTGCATTGCGCGTTACGCACGAATGCTTCAAAGAATTCCTCTGTCAGCTCCGTATCAAACTCCCCGACCTTCTCCGCCGGGATATAAAGCCGGTACTCCAGGTGAGAGCGGCCTGAAAGATCCAGTGAAGACAGGATCAGCGCCTCATCCATCGGCAGGATGAAGAATCCGTAACGGTTGATCCCCTTTTTATCGCCGAGCGCCTGGCGGAATGCTTCTCCGAGGACGATCCCGCAGTCTTCCACACTGTGGTGCGCGTCGGTCTGAAGGTCGCCGTCACAGGTGAGGGTCAGATCAAAACGCCCGTGTTTTGCGAACAGCGTGAGCATATGATCAAAAAAACCGATGCCGGTATGGATTTCGGACCGTCCGGTCCCGTCGATATTCAGAGTCAGGGAGATCTTTGTTTCGCCAGTCTCTCGACTGATCTGTGCACATCTCATGCCGCAACCGCCTTTCTGTTACACTAAAATGATTCGTTTTCTTTCAGGATCTCTTTCACGGCAGCGATCAGTTTTTCCATCTGGTCTCTGGACCCGATCGTGATTCGAAGCCGGTCTTTGATCCTTTCTTTCGGGAAATGGCGAACGAGAATCCCCTTTTCCTTCAGTTTCAGATAGAACTGTTCCCCGGAGATCTTCGGATGTTCGGCAAACAGGAAGTTCGCGCGGGAATCTGTCATCAGAAAGCCCAGGTCGCTCAGTTCATCTGCCGTATATTCCCGGTTCTCCATGATCGTCCGGCAGCACTTTTCCATGTACTCCGGATCTGAAAGAATCCCGACCGCTGCCGCCTGGGTAATGCGGTCCAGGTCATAGGGATTCGTGGAATAACGAATCGTCTGAAGATCACGGATCAGTTCCCCGCTGCCGACTGCATAGCCGACTCTTCCGCCGGCAAAAGAACGGGATTTGGAGAAAGTACCGACGACCAGGAGGTTGTCATATTCCTTTGTCAGCGGAATACAGCTTTCCGCACCGAAATCCACATAGGCTTCATCGACGATCACAACATTATTTTTGTTGTGCAGCAGGATCTCTTCAATCTCCGACGGAGCCAGGGCAATCCCGGTCGGCGCATTGGGATTCGCGATAAAGATCGTCCGGCCGGCCTCAAAATAATCCGATATCCGAATCTCCAGGTCTTCGGTCAGCGGGATTTCAAGGTAATCAATTCGGTTTATATCGGCAAAAACCGGATAAAAGCCATAAGTGATATCCGCGAAAGCCGCGCCGACAGCATCGTCGCAAAAGGCAATAAACGCAAAATTCAGCAGATCATCCGACCCGTTGGAAAAGACCACGTTTTCCACGCCGACACCTTTGATCCGGGCAAACGTCGTACGCAGCGCGGATGCCTGCGGATCGGGATAAAGGTGCGAACGGCCGTATTCCGAAAAGGCCGCTTCCTTCGCTTTTGGGGAAGGCGGAAATGGTGATTCGTTCGTATTCAGTTTAATGATATTCCGGTCCGCTGTCTGCTCTCCGGGGGTATAGGGAACCAGGTCCCTCAGTCTTTTACTGAAATAGCGGCTCATGTTTTACTCTTTCTGCTTTGTTAATTCAAACGACCTTCCTTGCGGATCTCCGCGCTGCGGGCATGACCGGTCAGTCCTTCTCTTCGCGCGAAACGGGAAATATCATCCGCGACAAGCGCAAAGGCTTCATCCGTGAAGTAGGTATACTGCGATTTCTTTACAAAATCATCGACCGAAAGGGGGCTGAAGAACCGTGCTGTTCCGGAGGTGGGCAGCGTATGGTTCGGTCCCGCAAGATAATCTCCCAGGGCTTCCGGACAGTTCCGGCCCAGGAAGATACTTCCGGCATTGACGACAGAGTCCAGATAACGGAACGGATCGTCCACGCAGAGTTCCAGATGCTCCGGCGCAATGCGGTTGGAAATCCCGATCGCTTCCGGAATATCCTTCGCGATAATGATCTTTCCGTTGTTCTCTATGGACGTACGCGCGATTTCCTGGCGTTCCAGCGTCTTTAACTGTTCTTCGATCTGTTCCGCCACGGCTTCGGCCAGTTCCATGGAATCCGTAACCAGAACGGCACTCGCGTTTTTATCGTGTTCCGCCTGGGAAAGGAGGTCCGCCGCAAGATGGGCCGGATTCGTCCCGGCATCGGAAATTACCAGAATTTCACTGGGTCCGGCAATCATGTCGATCGAAACCTGTCCGAACACCTGTTTTTTGGCTTCCGCCACGAAGGCATTGCCCGGACCGACAATCTTGTCCACCTTCGGGATGGTTTCCGTCCCGTACGCCAGCGCCGCCACCGCCTGGGCTCCTCCCGCCTTAAAGATCCTGTGTACGCCGGCGACCCGGGCCGCTGCCAGGATTTCCGCCGGAACTTTTCCGTCTTTTCCGGGCGGTGTGGTGATGACCACTTCCCGGCATCCGGCAATCACCGCGGGAGTCGCATTCATTAAAACAGTGGACGGATAAGCGGCCGTTCCTCCGGGGACATACAGGCCGACCCTCTCTAACGGAAGGATTTTCTGGCCCATAATGATTCCGGGCGATTTGTTGAGCAGAAAGCTGTTCCGCACCTGTTTTTCATGAAACTGCCGGATATTGGCGGCCGCGCGCTGCAGAACACCGATAAAATCCTCTCCGACGGCTTCCCACGCTTCGTTGATCTCTTCTTCGGTCACTTCCAGCCGCTCGGGGCGGACATGGTCAAAGCGTTCCGTATACTCGAGCAGGGCCTGATCCCCGCCTTTTCTGACATGATCAAGGATTTCGCTGACGGCATCGGAAACGTCCGCCATCGGCAGGTTTCTTGCAAATATTTCTTCCTCGGGAACAATTCCCGCGTCCAGAATTCGGATCATACTGTTCTTCCTTTATCCGTAATATTTTTATTTCTTCCCCAGCAGGGCCAGATTTTCCTGAAGCCGGCAGATTGCGGAGGTATTAAACTGGAATGAAGATTTGTTCGCGATCAGCCGGGCGCTGATGGGAAAAATCGTTTCGATAACCTCCAGATTGTTTTCCTTCAGGGTGGTGCCGGTTTCCACGATGTCCACGATAACATCCGAAAGTCCGAGGATCGGTGCGATCTCAATGGAACCGTTCAGATGAATGATATCGATATCCCTTCCGATCGAGGAATAATACTCCCGGGCAATCCGGGTAAACTTGGTAGCGACGGCAAGAGTCCTCTTCCGGTCATCCACAAAGCCTTTCGGCGCGGCAACCGCCATTTTGCATTTCCCGACATCCAGGTCCGCCAGCTCATAAATATCCGGCTCATACTCAAGAAGGATGTCTTTTCCCGCAACGCCGATATCCGCCGCCCCCCGTTCCACATAGATCGCCACGTCCGATGGTTTGACCCAGAAATAACGAACCCCGGCTTCGGGATTTTCAAAAATCAGCTTCCGTCCCTTCTCCCGGATCGAAGGGCAGGGAAAACCGGCCTTTTCAAACAGATCGTAGACCTGTTCCCCGAGTCTTCCTTTTGGCAGTGCTATATTCAGCATATTATGTCCTTTCCTCTTCAGATCACCTGACCGTCCAGCGCATCGAGATATACGGCAAATCCCGCGGCTTTGGATGTCTTGCCCATTTTTTTCATGAGATGGTCATACTGGCCGCCCGAAATCACGCTTTCGGGAATTCCCTTCAGGAATCCCTTGAAAAGGATGCCGTTATAATAACGCAGTTCATGAACCACCGAAAAATCAATTATAATCCGGTTTTCATACCCTTCCCTGATCACGCGGCAGAAGGAGCTCTTCATGCTTTCCAGTTCATCCGAACAGCCGGCTTTTGCGCAAAGCGGTTCAAGAAGCTCAAAAGCTTCTCCGGGAACGGAACGGATCCTGGCCAGCGCGCTCAGGTCCTTCATTCCCTCTACGGAGAGGGACTCCTCTTCGGCGATATTCAAAAGGCCGTGAATATTCTTTTCACTGATGCAGCGGATCAGCTTTTTACGAATCTCCCGTTCCGTGCTGACACGGTCCAGAAACGCGGAAAGAATACCTACGTTGGCTGCTTCGACCAGGTAATCCCTTCCGAAGATCTCCAGGCTTTTCGCGGCAAGCAGCAGGACTTCGCCGGTACAGATCTCGTCCACATCCCCGAGACATTCCACACCGGTCTGCATGATCTCACGGTAAGAACCGGTACTCCTGGAAACACGATAGACGTTTTCATCGTAACAGAGCCGTGTTACTTTTCCGGGGACATCGCGGGTATTCTTGATGATCGATAACGTCACGTCCGGTTTTAAAGCCATAAGCTTGCCGGTAGTATCTGTAAAGGTAATAATCCCTTCGGATACCAGGTCATCCTTGTTGCGGACGTAAAGATCATATTCCTCAAACTTGCTCATCCTGTATTTGTGATAGCCAAAGCTGCGGTAAAGGCTGCGAAGCGTAAAGATGATCTTCTCCACCGGATCGAGCACATCCGGATCAAAGGGAAGGATTAATTCTTTTCTGTTCATGCTGTTTTCCATACCTGACCTATGATTGAACACGTAACATGCATACTGTGCCTGGGCGGCGCTTTAGTATGCTACCATGCTACCATGCTAAAGTCAATACACTTTTCGTACGAATTTAACGGAGAAATCCCGGAAGGCCTCGAACTTTAGAAAAGAACGGATTCTGAAGCACATTCTCTCCTGCCTTCCGGTTCCGGCCTCATCATAAATAGATTCTCTGAACCCTCGGGCTGATGCGGCAGGTCACTTCATAGTTTATGGTGCCGTCCAGAGCCGCAATTTCTTCCGCGGTTATCTGCTCCCCGCCGTCTTTTCCGATCAGCGTAACCCGATCCTCCGTCCGGACGTCCGGAATGTCACTGACGTCGACCATAAACTGGTCCATACAGACCCTTCCGATGATCTTCGCTTCTTTTCCCCGTATCAGGACTCTTCCGGAATTGGAAAGCCTGCGCGGATATCCGTCCGCATACCCCGCCGAAACCGTGGCGATGCGCGTCACCGGTTTCCGGGTTTCATAGGTAGCGCCGTAGCTGACCCCTCTGCCTTTTTCCACCTGCGCCACATGGATGACGTGCGCATACCAGGAAAGCGGTGCTTCCAGTTCCGGAAGGAAAGGAACCATATCCTCCGAAGGGGTCATTCCGTAGGTAATGATTCCGGAACGGACCGCCTTGCCCATTCCCGGCTTCAACGTAAGGATGCCCGCACTGTTGCGGAAATGAGGAATCGGGATTTCCAGCCCGTGGTCCTTCAGTTCCGAAAGCAGCTGTTCAAATTCCGCGATCTGCTTCCTGGTATATTCGACGGAACGGGAATCCGTCCCGTCCGCGCAGGACAAATGGGTAAAAACTCCTTCAATCCGGATTCCCTCCAGATCCCGGATTTTCAGTATCGTCCCGACGTTTTCGTCATTGACACGGAAGCCGATACGGGTCATCCCGGTATCCAGGGCAATATGGATGGATACTTCCCGCTGCAGACGCTGCGCGCATTCCGATAAGCTCCGCGCATCCTCTTCAGAATAAACGGCAGGAGTAACGCCCAGCTCTACCAGTTCCTCATATTGTTTCGGAGACGTATAGCCAAGAATAAGAATCGGTTTTTGAATGCCCCCGAGACGGAGCTCCCGGGCTTCCTCCAGACAGGCAACGCCGAACCAGTCACTGATTTCTTCCGCTGCCTTTGCTACCTGAACCGCGCCGTGACCATAAGCATTTGCCTTCACCACAGCCAGCAGCAGCTGGTCCTTTCCTGCGGCGGCTTTTATGTTTTTCAGATTGTTCCGTACGGCGTCCAGCGATATTTCCGCATAACAACGACGATAAGACATACCGTTTCTCCCTCCTGCTTATCTCGAACGGTTCATCAAAAACTGGACAAGGAATCCCACTGCAATCAGGGCGGCGGATATAATCCAATAGAAATAAACCGGTTCGGCAGGAATGACATGAGTCAGTTTATTCAGGGCCGCCACGGCGTTTATACCGCCGGCGACCGCAGTAATTGTAATAATAACAAGCTTCTGAAAACGCACTGCCAGAAACGCCACCAGGACGGCTGCCACTGCCGGGATCACATAGGAAAGCACATTCCAGACATTCCCTGACGGGAAGGGGAACAGACGAATCAGCGCGAATACCATAAGGAATACCAGCGCGAAAAGTCCGACCAGGAACAGTTTGAATGCGAGCCATGCCAGAAGAATGCCGGCCAGAACGCCGATAATTGCCGGCCAGGCCCCTTCCGGATGGAATACCGATCCCGAAATAATCAGCCCGGCAAAAAAGCCGATCAGAAAACCCACGATGGCGCAGGAAATCCGGAACAGCTTATACCCGAACAGACACTGCAAAAGATAAAAGATAAATGAAATGACCAGGGAAACCGTGGCCGCCTGTGACAAAACTGCATTAATATATTCCATGATTACTTCCTCTTTATATTACTGTCCTTAAATAATAGTGAAGTGTATCATAAGGGAACCGTTGTGTCAAAAACAGCAGCGGCTATCTCCTGTTTTAAGCGTCAGATCAGGTGGATCGCATCCGGACCGGTTGCCTATTGAAAAACGGTAACGCTT
>CADBNG010000303.1 GCA_902795985.1 uncultured Lachnospiraceae bacterium | reverse complement strand
TCCCGGTTCGTCCCCCAGAAGAGCGGATACATTTTTCGGTTCTGCCGCAACGATTCTCGTTTCCGGATTCTTTTCAAGCAGATACTTCGCAACCCCCTGGAGGGTTCCGCCCGAACCGATGCCGGAAACATAAATGTCGATTTTCTTCCCAAGCTGTTCGCACAGTTCAACGGCTGTGGTCCGATAGTGAATTTCGGGATTCGCGGGGTTTTTGAACTGCTGGGGCACGAAATATTCCTCTGATCCGGAAGCAATCCTTTCCGCCTCCACAACTGCGCCGTCCACGCTCAGTTCCTGTGGAGTAAGTACAAGTTCAGCGCCAAGAGCTCTGATGATCTTTTTCCTTTCTTCAGACATGTTTTCGGGCATCACAATGATTACCCTGTATCCTTTTCTCACCCCGCAGAGTGCCAGGCCAATGCCGGTGTTGCCGCTTGTCGGCTCAATAATGGTCATGCCCGGTTTCAGTCTCCCGTCTTTTTCGGCGGCTTCGATCATATTTCTGGCAATTCTGTCTTTAATACTTCCACCCGGATTTAGAAATTCAGCCTTGGCGTATATATTATACCCGGTACTCTCCTTAAACGAAAAAAGAGGGGTACCGCCAATCAGATCCGTTACGTTCGAATAATACATAATCTTCTTTCTCCTATATTCTGACTGCTTCGTCCGGAAAGCAAATGACGCAGCATCAGGGTCGTTTCCTGAATATTCCAAGGCTTCCGGATATGAAAAAAGCCTTGTAACTACAGGTTTTCTGCAGCCACAAGGCTCTTTTGTTCCATGTCATTGTATTCCCCCAGATCGTCATCGCGGCATCTTCAAAGCAAGTGCCATTCGGACATTCAGGAGGATCGTAATCGGACATATTCCTTAACCTTGCTTCGTTATAATACCAGAAAAAAACGAAGAATTCAACGTTTATCAGAGAACAGGCCGTCAGGTTCTTTCGAATGGAAAAACGAGACCCCATTGCGTACGGAGCTCATCGCACATCTGAAGAACCTCCCGTGTCATGGTCTGCGTAACCAGCGGCGACTCGGTCAGACCTCTGCAAAGGCATTCCTGCACATGCCGGATTTCAAACTGATACCCTTCATCGGAAATTCCGGCAAGCTTCTGGGGGACGGGGGATTTAAGCTGCCGCGAACCCTCGCCGGAGCTGATTTCCGCTGATTGCGGCTTCCAGAAAACCGGCACCTGGATGCTCCCCTTCGTCCCGTAAATCCATGCCGTGTCCGGCATATCGGTACGGATCGCGCTTGCCACCGAAAAAAGCGCCCCGTTTTCATACTGACCAATGATGATATTCTGCTCATCCACCTGCAGATGCAGGTGATCTGTATTGCTGGACGCCAGTGAAAGAATTCTTTGCGGCATTTTTCCGTAGATGAACTTCACAAAATGGAGTCCGTATACACCGACATCCAGAAGAGCTCCTCCTGCCTGATCAGGATCGGTCAGCCTTCCCCGGTAGTTATCATCCACCCGGAATGCAAAATTCACCTGCACATGACGCACATCGCCTATGAGCCCTTCATGGATGGCATCCAGCACCTGCTGCATCACCGGGAAGAAGCGGGTCCAGACAGCCTCCATCAAAAACACATGGTTTTTCTTCGCGCAGGTCTCCATCTCGATCCAATCAGCTGCCGTCACTGCCGCTGGTTTCTCAACCAGTACCGGAAACCCCGCCTCCATCGCACGGATTGCCAGTTCCTTATGTGCCGGATGCGGTACCGGAATATACATTACGTCTATATCCTTGCGTTTCAGGATCTCGTCATAGGACAGCGCGTCCCGGATACCAAAGCGCTCTGCCATCCGCCGCGCGGTTTCCGGCGTCCGCGACGCAATCGCCGCTATCTCAGCATCGTCCACCTGTTGAAACCCCTTCATCCATCGTTCCAGTATAATGCCTGCCCCTAAAAGTCCCCATCGAATTTTCTTCATGGCTTATTTCCCCTTTTTAAACATCCGTCTTCTCCAGAAACTATGATTCATTGAAGAATCTGTTTTATTTCCGGCCGGTGAGACCGTGAAATGCAGCGGTTTTCATCGGTTTCCACAGATCATCCGGCATACTGCAGCACATAAGCTTCCGCCAGATTATGCATCATGAACAATTCAGCGGAAACAAAGGAATTCTCTCCCGGCTGGAAGAACTGACCAGTGATAACGCCATCCGTTTCTCTGAAGATCTGGCCGATCAGCTTCTCAAAATGCAGTTTCTTCCATACACGCCCCTTGCAGGTTTCTTCAATATCTGCGTCCAGCCCCAGGGTATCTGCCATCACGTCACACAGATAATAGATCGCATACCCCGGTTTGCCCCAGTCATTTTCGCCGGGCATCGTTGTTTCTCCGGTAGGCTGTCCGTTCTCGTCCCGGAGGTAAAAGTTACGACCCGAAAGGTTTTCATCATATTTTCCCAAATCTGCATAAATCAGTCCCTGGTAGATCTTTTCGAGATTAAAGACAGCTGCCTCCGGCACAGGAGTCCCGGCAACTCTGTATACAGCGATCGTATCTCCCATCTCCTCAAGTATGGTCGCCATATAATCAATATGGACAAGATCATGATTAACCACAGTTCCATCTTCATTCACATTGGATCCGCTGATCAGTTCGCCGATTTTTCGTCCATCTGCAGTTTTTTCGCTCCCCACATCTTTCGGCATGGCAGTGGCAGAGACGAGCATGCGTTCCAGTTTATCGGCCCAGTCAGCGTGATTTTCCGAATCAGGAAACATGAAGCAGGCAAGCGCAAGAATCTTGGCGCTCCACGCGAGCTCTTCCCCCTTGGTGTCTCCGGGATAAACGATTTCTCCATTTTCATCCATGTAATACGGGATCTCAAATTCGTAAGTCAGTGTGTTGGCTTCGTCGAGAACCATGCGCTCCACTTTTTCGTATTCTTCCGGCGCCATCTGATGCCTGAGCAGCCATGCTCCCAGCCCGATATTCTCTGCCCACAGGGGACTCTGCCAGCTATCTCCCCAGTACTGGTCCTCCTGGGAACCGGGGTGGTTTGACCTGTGCTCTTCCACAACCGAACTGATCAGTTTTATGCACATTGCCTGTGCGTCCTCCCTGGACACGCCGACGATTTCTTCATCATAATAATCATAATACAAAGCCAGGCTGATACAGTAGATGGCATGAGAGACCGGACGGATCCCGTTTTCCGCCTGCTCTCTGCTGAGATACAATACCGGAAGCAGCTCTGTATCTCTCCATCCGGCAAATGCCTCGGCACTGTTTCTGATGGCAAGACTCCGTTCCTCTGTCAATTGCTGATCACTGTTCAGACTGGTCTCCAGGGCATATACAAAATCTTTTTCAGAAGACCACCAGGTATTAAGGATATAGCGCAGGTTCAGATTCATGATCCTGACCAGTTCCGACTTTTCATCTGCCAGTCCGCGGCTGCTGTCTGTTGCGCTCAGCGCCTCCGCCGGCGTACGTCTGGCAGGAAATACAAGACATAAACAGAACATGATCAATAAGGCGACGATTGTTCCCGGGCCTGAATGGGTATGACTCTTCAAAATCTTCATTGTAACCTCCT
>CADBNG010000302.1 GCA_902795985.1 uncultured Lachnospiraceae bacterium | reverse complement strand
GGAGAGTGTGGGATTCGAACCCACGTGCCCCTTGCGGGACAACCGCATTTCGAGTGCGGCGCGTTACGGCCTCTTCGCTAACTCTCCGGATCATCCGTCCGTAAAACACCGAACGACCTGATTATAAGGGTTTCCCGCGAAAAGGTCAATCCATGATTCCCTCTTTCCGGTCTCAATACCCATATAGCGTCATTCGGCAGCAGAACCGTCAAACCGTATGCACGCTTGCTTCGTTATAGACACGGGACCCTTCCGGAACGGAATGGATCAGCCAGACGCTTCCGCCGATTACGCTTCCGCTGCCAATGGTTGTGTCCCCTCCGAGGATCGTTGCGCCGGCATAAATAACCACATTATCTCCGATATTGGGATGTCTCTTAATGCCTTTCACCAGAGATCCGTCCGCGTTGACGTCAAAGCTCTTGGCGCCAAGTGTTACGTGCTGGTACAGCTTGACATTATTGCCGATCACTGTTGTTTCGCCGATGACAACGCCGGTACCGTGGTCAATAAAGAAATGCGCTCCGATTTCAGCTCCCGGATGAATATCGATTCCCGTTTTTGCATGGGCATATTCCGACATCAGCCTGGGAATGACCGGGACGCCGGCCAGATACAGGACATGGGCCATCCGGTAAATGCTGACAGCCTTAAACGCCGGATAACACAATACGACTTCATCCGGAGTTTTTGCCGCCGGATCGCCTTCGTAACCCGCCATGATATCGCTCTGGAGCTTTGTGAAAATATCCGGTATGGATTCCAGCATTTTATCTGCGCAAGCCCGAATTCGTTTCTCATCGGGTTCGACGTACTTCAGTGCCGCTATAAGGGCCTCGAGACCTTTTTGCAGCTCTTTGCCGCGCTTTTCTTCCATATCCGGTTCCGCAACCGGTTCCCCGTACTGAAGGGGAAACATACACGCCCAGAAGGCTTTGATCATTTTTAAAACTTCATCATAAATCCCATTGAAGTGTATTCCGGACAGCACAGTAGGCGTGTTTTGAAGACGCTGCAGTACATCTCGCTTCTGGTGATCTGTTCCCATGGAAACCTCCCCGTTTTTTATATGTTATTTCCGTATTCTAACAACAAGATCATGATCTTTCAAGGCCTGTAAGTAATAAATGTTGTATTTAGACACTTCCCGTTGACCGTCAAAAAATGTCACGCTTAAAAATCTTTGAACCCTGTACTTTATAAATAGGAGACTTCATAATCGTTGACAGAATGAAATAAATTCCATCAAGAGGAGAAAAAATAATGGGAATTGGAAAGAAAATCAAGATGGCTGCTCTTTCCGCAGCGATCGATAAGGGACTCAATTATCTCGAAAAGGATCCGGAGCATAACGCTGTCAAGATCCTTGACGCGATCGACGCGGTTGTTCCGAGCGACTGGTATGCTTCCCAGCGCAAGTACATCCGCCAGGGTATCGAAGAACGCGGCAACTGGTATCAGCTGACTCAGAAGATTTACGCTCTGGATCCCGGTGTCCGGAAGACTTTCTTTACGAATTTCATGAACAATGCCAGCCTGAAAGGCTCCATCAAGCAGGAAGAAACCCGCGAGAAGTACAACTGCAACGCTCCGTGGGCTATCCTTCTGGATCCAACTTCCGCCTGCAACCTTCGCTGCACCGGATGCTGGGCGGCGGAATACGGTCATAAACTGAATCTTTCCTTCGAAACGATTGATTCCATCATTCGCCAGGGTAAAGAAATCGGCTGTTATATGTATATCTACACCGGCGGCGAACCGCTCGTCCGCAAGGCCGATCTGATAAAGATCTGCGAACTGCATCCGGAATGCCAGTTCCTTTCCTTTACAAACGGCACCCTGATCGACGAAGCTTTCTGCCAGGAACTGCTCCGCGTCAAGAACTTTGTTCCCGCGATCAGCCTGGAAGGATTTGAGGAAGCCAATGACAGCCGCCGCGGCGAAGGCGTCTATCAGAAAGTTATGCGCGCCATGACGCTGCTGAAGCAGAACGGTCTTCCTTTCGGCCTTTCTGTCTGCTACACCAGCCGGAACTATCTGGACGTCACCAGTGATGCCTTTGTCGATAAAGTCTGCGACATGGGCGCCCTGTTCATGTGGTACTTCCATTATATGCCGGTCGGACAGGCAGCTTCTCCCGAGCTGATGCTGAAGCCCGAACAGCGTGTTGAGATGATCAAAAAGATCCATGAATTCCGCGGCACCAAGCCCATCTTCACCCTGGACTTCCAGAACGACGGCGGAGCGGTCGGCGGATGTATCGCCGGCGGACGCAAATATCTGCATATTAACGCCAAGGGCGACGTGGAACCCTGCGTATTCATCCATTACTCCAACGTCAACATCCATGATGTCAGCCTGCTCGACGCTCTTCGCAGCCCGCTCTTCCAGGCATACCATGACAATCAGCCCTTCAACGAGAACCATCTGCGTCCCTGCCCCATGCTGGAGAACCCGCAGCGGCTGCGCAAGCTGGTTAAGGAAACCGGCGCTTCCAATACGGACTATCAGGATCCGGAGACCGTGGATCACCTTTGCGACAAGTGCGAAACCTACGCAGAAGAATGGAGACCGGTTGCCGAACAGATCTGGGGCGACAAGCATCCGGATTATGAGGCAAAAGAAGTCGACAAGGTTGTTAATGCCTGATCCTTTCCCGTTTACAGGATTTACTGCCCGGAACCGTTTACCGGTTCCGGGTTTTTTTACGTTTCAGAATTGTGAATATTATTAAAGCGCTTCCTGCTGCAATGCATCCGAAGAACTGGAACACCCGGTGTTTATGTCTTCTTACCGTTTTTTCTGCAAGAAAGGTATACTCCTCTGAAATTGTCCGGTTTCCGCTGCTGTCCACAGCTTCAAAACGGTAGGTATGACTCTTCCCGTCCCGGAGCAGTTCAGGTCTTACGTTTCCCCCTTCGGAAACCAGGATTCCGGAACCGCTATCCGTTCCAATCCAGCCGTCCTCTGAATACCAGTATTGCTGTATCGCCCTGCCGTCAGCGTAAACCGTAAAACTGGTAAGATCCACATTATCACGCAGCGCTATTGTAAACGGCTGGTTTTCCGCAGCGCATATTTCCGGGTCAAGCCCGGTTATCATAATTCTCGGAGATTCAGTATCCCTTATTACTTCCAGGAGATCACCTTCCACCTGATTAATCCGGATCGTTTCGTCGGTTCGCGGATATGCCTTTACAATATACTTTCCGTCTGCCTCCATTTGTGATTCATCTATTTCAATCTCTTCCACCCATTGACCGTTGATTAACGACCGGACGGCATGATAGTCTTTTCCGTACTGAAGCGGTATCATCTCCCCGTTCCGGATAAAAGTCAGCCGGGACGGTTCCACAGCCGCGGATTCCATTTGATGAGTCTTTTTTATTGCCCGGAGTGCTTCTGCTTTTTCCGGCGCTTTTTGAATTCCGGCGGATTCCGAATCTTTATCTGTCTCTATGACATTTCGCTCTTTTTCCGGCCCGGCAGTTGCTCCCGTGTCCGGTAGAATCTCCGTCTGATCCGGATCCATCTGATCATTATCTGCCTCCGAAACCGGGAAACCGGATTCCATTTCTGTCCATTCAGGCCATTCAGCGGCAGCGATCCCCTCGCCTGGTTTCTCCACTAATACTTCTGCTTCCGGAGATAATATTGACTCGGGTATTTCTTCCGCAGGCGGCTCTTCAGGCCTTTGATCTTCATGGGGCTGTTCCTGAATATCCGTTTTCTCCGCCCCTTCCGTTTCGTCTCCGGATTCTTCCCCTTCTGCGGAATTTTCCCTGTATTCTTGCGGGCTTCCATGATTCTCTTCCGTTTTATCCGTCTCTGTCTCCGTAACTGCTGCGTCTGTTTCCGTATCATTCTCTGATTGCTTCACAGGTTCCGAATCAGCTTCCCCGGTTTTTAATGTTTTTTCTGTTTCACTTTCCGGTATGATCTCCTCCTGTTCTTCTTCCGTCTCCGGAGCGAAGGGCTCCGTTAAATCCTCTGTCTGCTGTTCTTCGGCTTTCTCTACCTCTTCTTCCTGATCTGCTTCTTCTTTTTCAGCCGGCTGTTCGTACGATTGTTCTTCTTCCGGATATATACAGAAACGAAGTGTCCTTAATGTACAATAGTCTGCAAACCGGCTGTCTTCCTGTTTCTCCTCATCGGGATATCCCTCCTGGCTCATGGGTAACCCGGTTTCTTCTTCTCCAGGCGTTTCTTCGTATCCGGCCTCTTCCGTTACTGCCTGTTCCGCCTCACTTTCGTCTTCCTGCCCGTCTTTTGGGCTTGTTTCAGCCCCTTCTTCCGGCCCGGTGATTCCCTGCTCTTCTGAAACCTCGTCAGATTCCGTTGTTTTGCCGCCTGCCCGATTCTCCGGTTCTGTTATCCAGACTGCACTATTAAGACTTCCTTCAGGACTATATATCGACAGGATATAATGGAGTTCCGCGTTCTCCGTATTTTCAAACAACAATACCCATCCATGCTCATAAGGAACGATCCGCACTCCCATCATGAACAAGCCGGATTCCTCTGTATCCGGTTCCCGAAAATCAATTTCACCTGCAGTTGTTTCCACCCTGTCCGCTGCCAGAGGATCCTCCGCCGAACGTTTCCGCATTGTTCTTTCAATTCTCAGCAAATCAGACGTATCCGGAACCCACACCTTCACCGATCCGTAAAAAAGCGCTTCTTCCTGACAGGCTGCTTCGACAGCAGGAACCTCCGTACCGTCTTCTCCCGATTCTGACTCCGGAGAATTATATGCCGCAACAGGATAACCCGGAACCGCGAGTGCCAGGACCAGCAGAGCCGGAACCAGACTGAACACTTTCTTCCGATATTTACCCGATGATACATTCCGGGCGATAAGCAGCCCAAGCAGAAGAACCGCTGAAAGGACCGCCGCGCCTGCCGCCCCTGTTTCAATTCTTTCATACCGTAATATTTCACCGAACAGCTCCGGCATTTATCCCGCCTCCTTCCGGACTGTTTTCAGCTGAAAGGAATCCACCGCCAGAAAAGCCTGTTCCGCCAT
>CADBNG010000301.1 GCA_902795985.1 uncultured Lachnospiraceae bacterium | reverse complement strand
CTTTGCCGTCCGTGAGCTGTTCACAAAGCTGCTCGATGAATGCCATAAGCGGGGCATTTATCCGGAAAACGCGCTGTAATGCATGGTTGAATCGTCTTTCATTTCATAACCGGCTCCGTGCTGAATTTCCTGCACCGCTATTTTATCTGATATCTTCCTGTCCCTTCCCTTGTTGTAATGATCAGATCGTCTCCGTTCCACTCAATGGCCGGACTGCTGTCTTCCTGGATTGCCTGTGTCTTCAGGAAATCCTTTATTTCAGGAACGTCAACCTTCCGAATCGCGAAGTCGTTGAGACGGATCAGAATGAGTTCTAATTCCAGCCCCTGTCCTCTTGTATTCGCAAGCAGATAATACCCGTCCGGAGACATCGCCGTGTTGAAGATGAACCGATAAGGGTATTCCTGCCGGTTTTCACAGTACTGATCTGTCAGGGACTGATATTCTTCAGCGGAGAGCGTTACAACTTCATCTGTTTCCCTGTTGATGCACAGATACCTGTCAAACCCTTCAAAATCGTTTTCCGGAGAAAAAAGCTGGAAGGCGCTGGTCCCTTTCATTTTTTCATCAGCCGACCCGATCAGAACAGCATATCCGGAGTTGTCGGAATAGTATAGCTTTTGGGGCCTGAAATAGGCCTGCGAAGCTGAAAAAACATGAGTATAGATTGTCCATTCGCCGTCTTCCCGGAAGAGATTCACCAATCCCGTTCGCACGTTGGCGTTGGATGTCTCTGCCATCAGGATATAGCTCCGATCCGCAATCTGATACATGCGGGGGAGAAGATAAATGTTCAGTTCAGACGCGAAGCATTCTTCTGTTTCTCCGGTGGCTAAGTTATACCGGAAAAAACAGATCTGCGCGTCTTTTCTGCCGGTCCTGAGTGCGTAATAGAAGAATCTTCCGTCTCCGGAAAAGGCCGCAGCCGTAACAGCGCCGTAATCATCCCGCATGGGTTTGGTTTCATAGGCGGCTGTCAGGATCAGTTCTCCTGTCGAAAGGTCAATGATAATCGGTGCAAACGCCCTTCCCATCTGGAACGTTGCCCGCACATTGAAGACTGCCGCATATTTACCGTCCGGTGAATAAACAACCCCTTCTCTTCCGATGATTCTTGCAAAGACTTTTGAGATATATTTGTGATAGTATTCGTCCAGATTGGAATAGGTATCCTCAACGCTTCTCTCGGCAGACGGATAAAGAATATGGAACCTTCCGTCGTAAAAGGAAACGCCCGCCCCCTGCACATCCAGGAAGCCCGAATTGCCGGCCGGCGAAACCGAAACAACCTGAATGTCCGTATCCTGAAGACTGCCGATTTTGTCCGTCAGGTCGTTTTCTGTGATGCCTTCTTTACTCAGAAAAGCCTTCAGCCCTTCTGAAATATCAACATAGGATGGATCATACTGAATCGGTTCCGCTTCTGCCGGCGCAAGTTTCAGTGAACCCGACTCAAAGGCAGCGTCCAGTTTTTCGTTGCGGATTCTCCGTTCCGAACGGTCGGACAGATCCGGCGTTTCATTTTCAGCCGTTTCCGGATCTTCCGGGACAAAATCTGTGGTAACCCATATGGCCGGCCGCACGTTCACGCCGCGTAGATTGGTCTTCTCTGTATTATACTTGCCGTCGTGCTGTACAACCGAAGCGGTTTTTTGATCACGTCCGGGGGATCTGAGCCACCACGACCAGGAGCCCAGATCATAGGCAAACTGCAAATCGGGTATGATCGCTCCCTTGGCGATCAGGGAAGTCGTCGGTTCGCACTGCCGGACTGTTTCGTTCGTCAGATAAAGGTCAAATACTTCGTGATAGCTCAGCAGGAAGACCCGGTCTTCCGTATCTTCCCCGCCGTCTGTTTCTTTGTATTTTTCATATCCCTGGCGGCTGTCGTTTGCCACATGCGTTGTCACAAGCCGTTCCGTTTCCTTCCTGTTGAAGGCCTTCCCGGCAAATTCCGTATTCAGCCAGGCCCTTAGTTCGCAGTCTGCCCATGTGGTGTCGTCCGAACCTTCATTATATAATTGGGTATCCAGCAGGTATTTGCTCAGCAGCAGACTCTTTCCGTCCTTTGTATCCAGAACAATCCATTCTATCTTTTCTGGTCCGTTCGAAAGATCTCCGTCCTGATCGTATCTCCCGAAGAAAACCGTTGATCCGACGTTTCCGAAGCTGTTTTCATCAGCGATGCTGTTCCCGCTGTCCCCGGCGGTCGACTCCGCGCAGCAAAAAGCCGAACCCATTGCCAGAACAAATGACAGTACAACCGCGATCATCTTTTTCATGATACTTCCAATCATTGCTG
>CADBNG010000300.1 GCA_902795985.1 uncultured Lachnospiraceae bacterium | reverse complement strand
TTTAACGATGTGATATAGTAAAGCGAAATCAACCGGGAAATACCTGTTTTCCGTGAAAAGCACACCGGAGGGATCCGAAATGAATTATACAAAAGAAGAAGTCCTGCAGTATGTAATGGAAGAAGACGTGAAATTCATCCGCCTGGCCTTCTGCGACGTTTTCGGAAAGCAGAAAAATATTTCCATCATGCCCGATGAACTGCCCCGGGCGTTCAAATACGGGATTGCGTTTGACGCATCCGCCGTGCGGGGATTCGGGGATGAAGCCCATTCGGATCTGTTCCTGCATCCCGATCCCGGGACGCTGGCGCTTCTTCCCTGGCGGCCGGAACACGGCAAGGTCGTAAGGATGTACTCCACGATCTCCTATCCGGACGGAACCCCTTTCGAATGCGATACACGCAGTCTTCTTATCCGGGCAGCAAAGGAGGCGGAAGCGGCCGGCTTTACCTTCTATTTCGGTTCCGAACAGGAATTCTATCTTTTTGAACTGGATGAAAACGGTGAATCCACGAAAAAGCCCTACGACAAGGCCGGTTATATGGACATGGCCCCGGAGGACCGGGGTGAAAACGTCCGCCGGGAGATCTGTCTGACGCTGGAACAGATGGGCATCAGCCCGGAAAGCTCCATGCACGAAGAAGGCCCCGGCCAGAATGAAATCGATTTCCGCTATTCCGATGCGGTTGCCGCCGCGGACAATGCCATGACCTTCCATACGGTTGTGCGAACTGTCGCCAGAAGGAACGGCGTTCACGCGGATTTCTCGCCCAAACCGCTGGAGGATCTGCCCGGCAACGGCTTTCACATCAATATGTCCGTGAATCCTTCGGACAATGAAAAGAATCTGCACTATATGATCGCCGGCGTACTCGACAAAATCCGGGAGATGACCCTGTTCCTGAACCCCTGCGAATCTTCCTACAAACGATTCGGTATCAGCAAGGCGCCCCTGTACATATCCTGGTCCCGGGAAAACCGGTCCCAGCTTGTGCGGATCCCTGCGGCGCTTGGGGAATACAAACGGGCCGAGCTTCGCTCCCCGGACCCCTCCGCCAATCCCTATCTGGCGTTTACCCTGATGATCTATGCCGGTCTGTATGGTATCCGGAACCGGCTGGAGCTGCCGCCGGCTGTGGATATCAACCTGTTCACTGCGGCGGAAGAACAGAAAGCCGGCCTGAAAAAGATACCGGTAACACTGGAAGAAGCCATCGCTGCCAGTGAATCAAGTGATTTTCTCCGGCAGCATCTTCCCGAACGGATACTTTCCATTTATTGCAGGAAATAATGCCGGGAACTGCAGAAACGTCCTTCTGCATACCCAAATAAGCCTGTTCTTCCGCTTCAGAAAAGACGGGCAGCGTTTTTTCATATCTTCAGCGAAACAAACAGCACAAAGAGACGAACCATTCACCGCAGAAAGGCAGCACAGGCCGGCGTATGAGCATTAACGAGCGAACCTACAGCGTTCTCATCGTATCGGCATCCGTAAAATATACGGATGCTGTAAAAACGATGCTCTCTTCCGCCCGATTCGAACCGCTTACGGTCGCCGCCAGCGTGAATGCCGCCCGCCGGGCCGTCTCGGAACAGGCTTATGATCTGGTCCTGATCAACTCCCCTCTTCCGGACGAAACCGGAACCCGCTTCGCGATTGATCTCTGCTCGGAAAAAGGTACCGTTGTTCTGCTGACGGTTGCTTCGGAAGTGTACAGTGAAATATTTGAACGGGCCGCGGAATATGGTGTCTTCACGCTTTCCCGGCCGCTCTCCCGCTCCACGCTGACACAGGCGCTGAACTGGCTCCAAAGCGCGCGCGAACGTCTGCGCCGCACCGAAAAGAAAGTGCTTTCGATCCAAGAAAAGATGGACGAAATCCGTCTGGTGAACCGCGCGAAGTGGCTCCTGATCACCGAGCTGAAAATGGACGAGCCCGCGGCTCACCGCTATATCGAAAAGCAGGCCATGGACCGCTGTGTTTCAAAAGGGGAAGTTGCCAGGGGAATTCTCCGGACCTATTCGCCGAAAGGATAAATCGAACAGCGTGCCCGGATAAGGTGATGATGCAGTTTCCGCCGGGGCCGGGGGTTCTTCGATCGTGCGTCTGATACTTCTCTCTGATCCTTAGAAAAGACGCCTGTGCCGAAGCACAGGCGTCCCATCATCTGCTCTTATTCTTATCCGCAGATATTACTTTTTCTCTTCCTCGAAGGTTCTCTTGGCTTCTTCCCAGCCGGCCTTCAGGCTCTTAAGCGTAACAGCGGCGACTTCCTTGAAATCATCCTTCTTGATTGCGGCATAGGCGGTAGCCTTTGCGGCAACGTCCTTCAGCGCTGCTTTTGCGCTCTCGACCTTCTCGTTGAACTCAATTTTTTCCGTTCCGCCTTTGCCCAGGTTGATGGCGGCCTGCGCCGCTGCCAGACGGGCAATCGGTACACGGTAGGGCGAGCAGGATACGTAATTCAGACCGATCTTATGGCAGAATTCCACAGAAGAAGGATCTCCGCCGTGCTCGCCGCAGATACCTACGTGCAGAGCGGGATTGGCGGGACGGCCCTTCGCGACGGCCATCTTCATCAGGGCTCCGACGCCTTCCTGATCCAGCTTCGCGAACGGATCGTTCTCGAGGATCTTGGTGTCGTAATAGTCGCCCAGGAACTTGCCGGCATCGTCACGGGAGAAACCGAAGGTCATCTGGGTCAGATCGTTGGTTCCGAAGCAGAAGAAGTCCGCTTTCTTCGCAATCTCATCCGCCACAATGCAGGCTCTCGGGATCTCGATCATGGTACCGACTTCGTATTCGATCTTCGTATCGGAAGCGGCGATTTCCGCGTCGGCGGTTTCCACAACGATCTTCTTGACGAATTCGAATTCCTTTAAGATACCCACAAGCGGGATCATGATTTCCGGACGCATGGTCCATTCCGGATGCTTTTTCTGGACGTTGATGGCCGCGCGGATCACCGCCTTGGTCTGCATCACGGCGATTTCCGGATAGGTCACCGTCAGACGGCAGCCGCGGTGTCCCAGCATCGGGTTGAACTCGTGCAGGCCGGCGATGATCGCTTCGATCTGCTCCACGCTCTTGCCCTGGGCATCCGCCAGCTTTTTGATATCATCCGGGTCGGTGGGAACGAACTCATGAAGAGGCGGATCCAGGAAACGGATGGTCACAGGATTGCCTTCCAGCGCTTCGTAAATGGCTTCGAAATCACCCTGCTGCTCGGGAAGGATCTTCTCCAGGGCGGCTTCTCTTTCTTCGAGGGTCTCCGCGCAGATCATCTCACGGAACGCGTCGATACGGTTGCCCGCGAAGAACATATGCTCGGTACGGCAAAGGCCGATGCCTTCGGCGCCCAGCTCTCTGGCGCGTTTCGCGTCTTCGGGAGTATCCGCGTTGGTGCGGACCTTCAGGGTCCGGACTTCGTCGGCCCAGGACATGATGCGGTCGAAATCGCCGGCGATCTTCGCTTCTTCCGTCGGGATCGCGCCGTCATAGATGTAGCCGGTGTTTCCGTCGAAGGAGATCACGTCGCCTTCATGATATTCTTTTCCGCCAAGGGTGAATTTCTTGTTTTCTTCATCCATGACGATCTCGGAGCAGCCGGATACGCAGCAGACGCCCATTCCTCTGGCAACAACCGCCGCATGGCTGGTCATTCCGCCGCGGACGGTCAGGATGCCCTGCGCGGCCTTCATGCCTTCGATATCCTCCGGAGAGGTCTCCAGACGGACCAGGACGACTTTCTTCTTATCTTTTGCCCAGTTCTTGGCATCTTCCGCCGTGAAGACGATCTGTCCGCAGGAAGCGCCGGGCGCGGCCGCAAGACCTTTTCCGATCGGTGCGGCTGCCTTCAGGGCATCCGCGGAGAAGGTGGGATGCAGCAGGGAATCCAGGTTTCTCGGATCGATCATGGCAACGGCTTTTTCCTTGGTGATGGCGCCTTCGTCCACGAGATCGCAGGCGATCTTCAGGGCAGCCTTTGCCGTTCTCTTGCCGTTCCGGCACTGCAGCATGTAAAGCTTGCCGTTCTCAACGGTGAATTCCATATCCTGCATGTCATGATAATGA
>CADBNG010000299.1 GCA_902795985.1 uncultured Lachnospiraceae bacterium | reverse complement strand
ATACACGTTGTCATCATAGATATAGTACGCCTCGTCCCCTGCTTCCTCCTGAACGGTATACTCATAGGTGCCGGTCTTTGTGAAAACGATATCCCCGAAGGTGACAAGGCCTTCTCCTGTGATGGAGATTTCTTTCTTTCCGTTTTCGGTATCCTCCGGCATGGGATTTGCCGGGTCCCGCGGAGTCAGGACAAATGTGAATCCGGGTTCCCTGTCTCTTGGATCCCCTGTAATCTCTTTATAGACTTCTATGGTGTCAACAGCCGGTTCCGGCGTGTATACATTCGTAAATTCGATCCGGTCCGCGTTCTCCCCGTCTTTTTTAATCACAGGGGTCCCGTCCAGCTCCAGCCTGTGATCCGGTTCATTCAGCCGGACTCTGACTGTCCAGGTGTATTTCGCCGGGTCACAGGAATAGCACTCTTCATTGGGCGTGTTTTCCGTGATCGTATAGGTATAAGTACCTTCTTTTGTAAACCGGAACGTGCCGAAGTCGATCTGCCCGCCTGCCTTCACGTCACAGGTAAAGGCATTTCCTTTAACAGGATTGTCCGCGGAAGGCTTCACATTGAAGGTAAACTGTCCGTCCCTGATATCCCGGGAGGTCTTCGGTTCCGTCACCTTCTTTGTGCCTGTCAGGGACGTCTCCGCCGGGTCCGGATCTTCCGGATCCGGTTCTTCCGGATCTTCCGGATCTTCCGGACCGGGATTCTCCGGGTCGTACGTATTGATCACGTTGTACCCGCTGACCTTGCTTTTATAGTTCTCAACATCGTCTTCCGTGATCGTGTAACGGATCGTCCGGCCGTCCTTTTCTTTCGGCAGACCGCTGAAGGTCCACTTCCAGCCGTTGCTCCTGTCGACCGTGCGGGAATCCGCTTCCTGACCGTCCGCCATTAAACGGATCCGGATGCTGTCCGGGCGCTCTCCCGCGGCGTCATTGTCATCGTCCCATGTCTTCCGGCCGGTCACTGTGACCGTCTGGGTCCCGTCTTTTATATTGAAGATATCGTTCCCTTCATATCTGACGGAATAGCCCTCCGGCACTTCTTCCTCAATGGACAGTTCCTTGTCCGCCGATTCATCATCCTTGCCCAGAACAAGCGTCCATACCCACTGGTCGGATTCTTTTACAGTGACCGGTGAACCGGTCACTTCCTTCCGGCTGCCGTCGTCCTGTTTCGCGTAGACGTGGAGCAGGATTTCCTCCGGACGGCTGGCCGGCTCATCGCCCTCCCAGTATTTCGTGCCGCCGATAGCCTGGCCGACTTTATCCGGATCTCCATCATACCAGGTGTTGATCACATTGGCAGTCCGTTCATACGAAGCATCGAGGCCCGGAATCTCATATGCTTTTCCGAAGACCGTCAGATACATGGGCGGAACCGGCTGGATCATAACGGGGAAATCGGCTCCGGTCAATGCGTCCGTACCGGTCTTCATCAGGCCGGTGACCATTTCGGCCGCCAGATACTCCATCTTCATGCCTGCGTCGTTGTATTTCCTTACCCCGAAATCCGCATGCCAGCTTTTACTGTTTTCTCCGCCTTCCTCTTCCTGCTCCTTTACTTTGGCGATCGCCAGCCCGGGACGGATGATATCTTCCACATTCTTTCCGGCCATCCCTTCGAGTTCTTCCAGGGCCTCCTTCATTCCGATGATCTCCGCAATACCGGAAGCATCCAGAATATCGCCGTAAACCGCATCAAATACCGGAACATAGGGGCTCTTTCCTTCTCCGCCGTCTTCCCCCTGCTCCGCCGCCGGACGGCCCATGAGCATCAGATAAACGCTCTCCGGCTTTTCCGCATCATCGAACATGAGCCAGCGCTTGTACACGGATACATCCAGCACTGCCATATCGGTGATGACGGTCTTGTCGTCTTCCTCTTTATAAGTTACATGGTATTTGGTCTTATGCTGCCCGCTGCCATCAGACGTGTCTTCACTGACCGTGTAGACAACGGTCGGCTCCTTCGGCTTTTCGCCGTTGTTTTTCAGGAATTCACGCCAGCCTTCAAGGTCATAATTGTTGATCTCGTCCCAGTTCAGGCTGCCGGTCCGTTCCAGAACGGACCGGGCCCCCGGTTCGTCCTTATCATCTTCCGCGTAAACGGTCGTTTTTCCGTCTTCCTGAAGCTCCCGGATACGGTATCGGACCTCACCTTTTTCGGCGTCTGAAGAGCCCTCTTCTTCCGTTTCGGGCGGAATCGGCGCAAAGCTGCATTTCCAGCTGTTCTCATCGGAAAGCTCGATATCCTGGACTTTTGTCCATTTGTATTCGTCTTTGTTTCCGCCGCTGTCTTCTTTGTTTTTCTCTCCCTTCTGCAGCTGAACCGTGATCCTGTCCGGTCTGTCTTTCTGCTGACTGTCGATCTTCCATTCTTTCTCAGCGGAATAAATCTTTCCGGATTCATTGGTGATCTCAACCCTGCCGTCCCTGTCCATATCGCTGTAGGACACTGTATAGACGACCTCGATCTTTTCCGTATCCTCCGGTTCCGTTCCGGCTTCACCGTCCGGATCCGCATCCGGAATGATTTCCCCGTTTTTCTTCACCGCAAACGGACAGGCCACGGTGCTTTGCGCGTTTTCCGGCCGGTCCTCATCTTCCGGCGCATAGACGATCTGTTCTTCCTGCCCCTCCTCCGAAGGCTTCACTTCACGGATACGGTAGCCGGCTTTATCCTCATCATCGGTCCATCCGGCCGGGAAGTCCGCTTTCCAGCCGTTTTCCTCATTCAGTTCTCTGGTGAAAATGGTCTTCCAGATCTTTTTTGAAGACCCTTCCGTTTCCGGTTCGTAATGCTGCAGCGCAACGGTCGCTTTCTCCGGTTTCCATTTCCCCTCTTCGTCGATCTTCCACTTCTTCGCGGCCGTGAAATGCATGTCATTGTTGGTGATGACCGTTTCGCCGCTTTCCTTCATCTCGTAGGCGACAGTATAAAAGACCTCTTTCTCTTCGTCTCCGGATCCGGACTTCCAGATAAAAGTATTGACATTCTCACCGGTTTTATCCGTATCGTTTCTGTCATAAATAATAACGGTTTCTTCTTCATTTTCCGCAGGCACGCATTCACGGATCCGATAATTCTGCAGTCCGGACTCATCCTCTGCTGCGTTGAATTCTGCCCGCCACCCGTTCTCTTCGTTCAGTTCTTTTGTTTCTTTTGTGACCCACTTCGGCCCGCTCTCACCGGCTTCCTGCTCTTTGTGCTGCAGTACGGCCCGGATACTCTCCGGTTTTGTTCCGCCCTCTTCATTGATCTTCCATTTTTTCGTAACAGAAAGTAGTCCGTACTGATGCATGATGATCGGGAAGTTCCCGTTTTCCAGCGGTTCATGAGTAACAGAGAACCGATAATGCGGTTTCTGTTCCTGCGGGCTGCCGCCCGAATAATCCCAGTAATGGTCCTGATAGACGACCGGCGGGAACATCGCCTCTTCGGCTGTAATATCCGTATCAGCCTCGTCATGGATCAGCAGCCAATACTGCGGATTGGTCTCATCATCAGCAAAGACGAAACCTCTCCCCTCATATTCCCCGTACCAGTCCTTATAATTCTGAAGATACATACGGACACGGTAATTCTCATCGCCGATATCCGGCACGGGATCAAACGCCTCCGGATTGCCGTTCCCCGCAAGATAGGACTTCGACTGCACCGTGGTCCATGTCTCGTTTCCCTGTTCATCCGCTTCCCGGCGCTGCAGAAGCACTTTTCCATGCGTTACCAGATTGTTCTCAAATGATTTCTGCCAGTCCTCCGTAACCGTATAGACCACACCCGCTTTTGAGATCGTGATCGTAACGCTGCCGTTATCATCTTCATACCGGAATTCAAACGCAAGCCGGCGCCGGCTTCCGTCCCGGCCACGGATCGTGAAGACAGCCGTATCACCGCTGTTCGGAATAAGGTTCAGCTCCTGTGTCAGCGCCCGGGTCTTATAGTCATGTCCCGGTTCCTTCTCTTCCAGAATGCTCTGCCAGCCGTTTTCCGGATTCAGTTCCGTTCTCTGCGAACCGCCGCCGACGATCCATTGGTCCCCCTCCTGATACAACGTTTCGACAGTGATCTTCTCCGGCCTCTCATCCTCTTCGACATTGTCCCAGATAATCTTTGCAAAAAACCGGTTTTCGGCCAGCGTATTTGTTATTACCGTCCTGCTGTCTTCTTCCGCATAAGAGACTGTATAATGGATATCGGATTCCACGTTGGCATAAGGCCGGACGTGGAATACCGCTTCCGCTTCTTCACCGCTTCCGTCGGGGTCCGCCGGGTCATGCAGGATATTGCCGTCCTTGTCCAGTTCGCGGATACGGTATTCGGAGTCTGTGTCATCCTGAGAAGCGAAATACGACTTCCAGTCATTTTCCGAATTCAGTTCGACCGTATCGACGGTCGTCCAGATCTCCTGGGAACCGGCAGGATTCCTGCGCTGAAGCACTGCCTGAATGCTTTCCGGCTTATAGTAATCAAAGCCCCGCAGCTGCCAGTTCTTTTCGACGGAGTATTTTGTGATCACCCGGTTGTAAACCGTGATGCCGGCATTCCCCGCTCTGACGGCAGCCACGGCTTTTTCCGCGTCCTGCTCCGACAGTTTCAAGTCGGTTTTACCGGCCAGATCCAGCACCACTCCGCCGGAGTCGTATGCCGGCAGTTCAACGGTTCCGCCCTCCACGGAAAGCTCCCATCCTTCGGCCCGGAAGCCCGGGACGGGTGTTTCCTTCAGCTGCAGGATGTTTTCTTCCGTAACCGCGATGCGGCCGGTCCAGCCGTTGTCCTCTTTCAGAGTGAGCGTACCGGTCTTTTTTTCGCTGTCCGGGAAGATATTTGTATATTGGATCTGCAGTTTCTCCGGCGTTTCCGTTCCTTCCGGCCAGACTTTACGGACGGAAATATCCCGGATCTGCAGCCATTTCGCGTAAACGGTTGCCGGTTCCAGAACGGGAGCATCAAAATCAAACACCTGTGAAAATCCGGGATCTTTATACCAGCCGGCAAAAATCCATCCGTCTTCCTCCGGATCATCCGGCTGCATTGCGGTCCTTCCCCGTTCCACGATCTGCGTTTCCGGCTGTTCTCCATGGCCGTTCATTTCAAATTCAACCGTGATCTCACCCGGCTGGATCAGCGCATAGGAATACAGGTTGGCATAGGCGACGCGATTGTCACCGTTCGGATTATAGTATTCGGTGCCGTGCTGGGTGACATCCCCTTTGTTGACACGGCCATAGGTCACTTTGGCATAATTGTAGATGCTCAGATCGGTCGAACTGTTGCTGCCGTCGTGGCCCGCGCCGATCGCGGCAATGGCAGGCATTTCGTCATTGATCCTGTCCCGGCCGGCAACGGCTTCAACGACGCCTCCGTTGATCCGTACTACACCGCCGTTTCCGTCGTCTCCGCCGCCAATGCCCGCGCCGCCGTATTCACCGGAAAAGAGCAGGTCCATCACCATATCCGCCATCATATCGTCCAGGACGGCATTCCAGTATTTCGACGCGAATTTATCCGGCATTCCCTTGATCATCTTCGTATTGGCGCCGATCGCTTTGTATTCCCATTTATATTCTCCGCCGCCGCCAATAGCAATAATAAAGCCGTTATTGATGGTGACGATTCCGCCGTTGCCGTCATTGCCGCCGCCAATACCCGCACCGCCGTTGATCGACTGGGCGACGACCGTGCCGTCGTTGATGGTGATGTTTCCTCCGTCTCCTCCGGCATGGCCTTCATTGTTGCCGACGTTTCCTCCGCCGCCGCCAATGCCCGCGCCCCAGATACTCACAGCCAGCACATTGGTATCTTTGCCGTTGATCTCTATCACACCGCCGTTTTTCCCGGCATCACCTGCGCCGCCGCCGATACCGGCGCCGCGCCCTTCACATTTCGCGCAGACGGTACCGCCGTTGATCGTGATCTTGCCGCCCTGCGCGCTGTCGCTTCCGGCTCCGATCGCCGCTGCAACGGTTGACGCCTGATTTTTACCTTCCTGGTTCGGACAAAAAGCCGTAACCATGCCGCCGTTGATCGTGATCGGTCCGTTTGCGCCGTTCACGCTTCCGCCGATGGCCGCGCCCCAGTCTGAACCTCCTGTAGCATCCACAACACCGGCGTTGATTACCACTTCCCGGCCGGTACCGCCTATAGCCGCATTATCCATGCCGCCGACCGCCTTGACTGTTCCGCCATTGATCGTGACCCTGCCGCTTCCGCGGTCACCGCCGATGCCGACGCCGCGGAAATGGTCATATTGAGAGCGGATCATCCCCCGGTATACCCGTCCGCCCTGCGCATCAATATAGGTGCGTGATCCGTCTGCCGCACCGTTGATCGTAATATTGCCGCAGTCTCCGCCTTCGCAGCCGCCGATCGCGGAAGCATACCATCCTCCGTAGGCTGTGATATGGCCTCCGTTAATGGTTATATCACCGCAGCCCAGAACCGAATCCCCGCCGATCGCAGGCGTCCCGGGAACATTAACCTGAAGAAATTCAATGCTGGAACCGGAATCCGGTTTATTGCCCCAGGCGACCAGTTTGCCGCTGCAGTCCTCCTGACAGTAGATGGACAATGCCGACCCTGCGGGAACAACGATCCCATCTTTCGCGGTCAGTTTTGAATCATCGCTCAGGATCAGATGCAGATGCGTTCCCGGTGGAATCATGATCTGCGATACTTCCACATCCCAGTCCGCTTTTGTCGCGTACCAGACATCGCCGCCGGGGAGATCCAGCTCAAGCGCGCCCTGGAAGACCTCCCACTCATCCTGCTGCCGGACGGTCCCGTTCTCATCCAGATAGCGGATCGGTCCGTCGTTTCCGATATACTCGATCTTAAACTGGCAGAAATCCACCAAATAGCCGGACTCCAGGAATACACTTTCAGCGGATGCTTTCTGCCAGTCGGCGCTTTCCTTGAATTCGGTTTCGTAGATCAGTTCGTCATAGGTTTCCCATTCCGGATTGGCCGTGATCCAGTAACTTGCGGAAATCCGTATTCTTGCAGGGACCGCACTGAGATTCTTCGTACTTTTCGCGACCTCCCATTCACGATCCAGCATTGCGGTGAACGGATAATCCGACGCAATGATATTGTCATCGGCATCATAAATCTCATAGTGGAGATTGAAATACTTCGCGTAGGTTTTTCCGATCATCTGGAAACGCAGGTTGTACCGCCCCGCTTTGAGCGGATCAGCGGGGGTGAAAGGCGAATCCGTTACGGTAATCTCAAATTCCACACCGTTTATGGTCACCCTCATCCATTCTTCCGAGTCAAACGGTTTTCTGGCGGAAACAATCCACCCGCCGTTTTCCTTCGAGGCTGTAAAAAGCTCTTCATTGCTGACGGAAACCGATTCCGCCGCGCCGGCAAGCCCGACTGCTGCCAGGATCTCGTCCAGCGTTACTTTTTCATCTCCGGGAAGGACGTACTGAAGATCCCCGTATGTAAACTCGACGGTATAAAGGGAAAATCCGTCCGTCTCTACCGTGACGGTCTCCTGTTTTTCGCTGACTTCGGTTTTCAGTTCCTCCGCGTTTAATTTCCGGTTGTTTTCTTCTTCTGTGATGTGATAAACGTTCGCGTCCAGATTGACGTCTTTCACTTCCGAAAGCTGAAAGGCCACCTCCATTTTCTGTCCTTTTGCAGGTGTCAGTTCATTGCCTTTCCCGTCAAGGACTTTAATGTCGAAAGTATAGGAAAGCACGGGATTGCAGTCTTCTTCGCGTGCCTTCTCCAGGGCTTTCTCTGCTTCTTTCAGCTGATTTGCTGTTGCTTTCTTCACTGAAAGGACTGCATCTGCCGGAAAGACGCCTTTCTCTGCCTTTACGGTGATGACTACACCGTCCACGGTACGGGACTGACAGAATCCGGCCATATTCTCTGCCGGTGCGTCAGCACGGGACACTTCTTCTGTTTCGTCCGTGTCTGTCTCTGCCGGCTCCGGTTTTTCTTCCGTATTCGTATCCTGTTCCGTCCCGTTTTCGGAATCCGCCTCTTCTGCGGCTCCTGCTTCTTCTGTTTCTTCTCCTTCTTCAGAAGATGCCTCTTCCGGCTCTTCCGATTCTTCTCCTTCTTGGGCGGATGCCTCTTCCGGCTCTTCTCCTTCTTCAGCGAATGTATCTTCTTTTTCTTCCGATTCTTTCTCCTGCTCTTCCTGTCCCTGGACCGCAGCATCAGAAGGATCCGCTTCCGGTTCTTCTGAAAGTCCCTCCGGCGTTTCCCCTGTCTCTTCTGCCTCCCATGCGGATGCAGCCTCCTCTTCGAAGGAGCTTTCTTCCTGCGACTGTTCCCCGGGAGCCGCGGCTTCTTCCACACTCTCCGGAAACACGGGATTCTCCTCTGCATATGCCGTCGGCGTGATCATGGTGAATATCATCATGACCGTCAGCAGCAGCGCTGTCCATTTCGTCGCGGTTTTAGACTTCATTATATTGCATCCTCCTTCGGTAGAAGATATGTCTCTGCAGGCATCCCGATTACTGTTCCTGTACGTTTCTTCTCTCTCTTTTTTCGGGATATTCCGGGCTGTCTGTATACGTTTACGTCGCAGTTGTTTTTAATGATTCATTTCTGCCGCATCATTAAACAGAAAAACCCTTATAAAAGAGATCCTCTGGTTTACGACCATGTTTTGCAATCTATGTAGCGATAATCTCAATTATAAAGGGTTAAAGCGTCCATGGGCGGCGGGAAAGCAGCTTCTCCGCCTTTCTTTAAAAATACTTCATTGGAGACTGTATGGTCAAGAATAATAATGCGCTTCTCGCGTTTACGTTCCGAAGGGGACAGTCCCTTTCGCCCCCCTGCGTTCCGAAGGGGACAGTCCCTTTCGGCTCCTAATGCGCTTCTCGTATGCGTTCCGAAGGGGACAGTCCCTTTCGGCTCCTTGCTCCGTCCCTTTTGGGTGCCGCTGCCAGGGCGCCTGCTGTCCGGCTGCCGCTGATTATTCTGTTCTAAGCCTGTTTCAGCACTATGCCGCCGGCGCCAGTGCATCTTTTTCTATATATTTGAAGAAATAATAATCCGCCAGTTCATCAATTCTGCCGGACTGTTTTTCTTTCCGCAGGAATTCGTTCACATGATTCAGCAGATCCTCTGATCCTTTCGGCATGAGAACCCCGATCTCCCCGTGTGTAAAGGGTTCATGGATCAGCGGCGCGGCAAGGCGCTCATCCTGCCCGATATAATATCCGGCTTCCATGATCTCGGTGATCATGATGTCCGCTTCACCGGAGGCTACAAGACCCGGGATCTCCTGATTGACATCATGGATCAGCAGGGTCACATCCGGCAGGTTTTCACGGGCAAACTTTTCATTGAGCCCGCCCGGATTGACCATAACACGCACCTCCGGCCGGTTGATCGCTTCAAGACTTATATACTTACGGGCGTCTACCGCACGGCAAAGGATGGTCTTTCCGTTTTCAATATATCCGTCCGACATCAGCGCCTGCTCTTTGCGGGCATCATTGACGGTGATGCCGCAGATCGCAAGATCGAATTTCCCTGCAAGCACATCGTCCATCAATGTCGGCCAGGATGTTTCCACATACTCAATATCGACGCCCAGATCCTCCGCAAGATCTTCCGTCAGTTCTGTATCAAAACCGACATACCTGCCTGTTTCAGGATCAAGATACGACATGGGCTGATAATCCCCGGTCGTGCCTACCATCAGCACTCCCCGTTCCCTTATCTCCTCCAGTTTGGTCCCTTCAGAAGAATCCCGTTTATTATCCGGGGCCTGACATCCGCCAAGCAGCAGTATGCAGATCACAGCTGCTTCCAGAATCAGGATGACTGATAATCTGCAGGTTTTTTGTTTTGTCGTTTTTTTCATTATATTGCCTTATCCTTCAAATCACGAGTTATAAAACATCCATTATTCTTCTCAGGGGCTGTCCGCTTTCTCCGCTTCATCTGCCGTCCAGTTGAACAATACACCATTCCTGCCGCATCCTTCAACTGAGATCAGCCATTTGTCATACCGTGCGCATAAAAAAACCGCTTACGGCGGCTCTTTTGACCCGGAGCAATATAATTCTTACATCAGGTCAAATAAATGAGCCGTGAACAGCGTTGGCGTTTGACCTGAATCAGCATTTTCCCAATATCAGGTCAAATGAATGAGGCGTTCATGGCATTTGT
>CADBNG010000298.1 GCA_902795985.1 uncultured Lachnospiraceae bacterium | reverse complement strand
CTGCAGCCTGCGCAGAAACTGCATGTCTTCTTCATTTCCGTCGGTCAGCATATGATGAAAGTCACGGATCAGCTCTCCCGTGATATCCGTCGCCTGGTACAGTACCTTGTCGGCGCACCACACATGGCCTTCCCGAACAGCTTTAAAGTCCGCGAACAGACCGTTTTTTTCCAGCAGGTCCGACAGGGCGGTCAAAGGGGCATCAATGGTGCCGTTATATACCAGATAATCGGCATCCACCGCGCTGTCGTAAAACTCTTCCATCGTCATGTTCACCGAACTCTTTTTAGAGTCGGTCATCACTTCCAGTCCGGCCAGCGCATACTGTCCGCCGGCCAGTTCGATCATGCGCGGAACGGAATCATCATTCCGGCGGACTACAACCGTTCCGGTTGTATTCATATAAAAGAATGCCACGGTTTTTCCGGTGTTCTCAAAATCTGCCAGTTCGTCCATCACTTTGGCCTGTCCGTCAAAGAAGGCTTCCGCCTGTTCTTCTCTTCCGGTCAGGGCCCCGTAGACTTTGATCCACTCTGTTCTGCCCAGAGGATGCGCTTCGTAGCTGGAACGGTCGACCCAGACAGGAATCCCCAGTGATTCCAGCATTTCCTGCACTTTCGGAGAATGGTAGATCATGGTCGACTCGACAGCCAGGTCGCAGTCTTCCGAGAGAAGCATTTCATAGTCGGGTTCGCTGTATTTTCCCGCGTACAGGATACTGCCTTTCTCCATTGCTTCCGCGGCTTCTTCCACAACCCATCCCTCGGCTTTCAGTGATGAAAACCGGATGGCATCCATCCCGTCCATGGCCCGAAACAATGCCATGATTGCGGTTGCCGCCATGTAGATACGGCCTGGCGTTCCTTTCAGCACAAGAATATCCGGATCCAGTCCGTCGGGAACGTCTTTCCCCTCCGGCACCTGCAGAACCCGGCGTTCTTCGTGCGGTTCGTACAGCTTATATCCACCCTGGTAATAATAAATGTCAATTTCCTGTGCATACCGGAAGGGCATGCTTTTTTCAAAAACCAGGCCGGGAAGCACCGGCGCAATGTCATCCTCCGATGATGACCGGACAGTCCCGCCATTCAGGTCGGCACCATACGTGCACATCCCCGGCAGCAGCACACAGATCAGGACGGCCAGGACAGCCGCAGCCTTTTTTAACATAGGGCAGATCCTCTCTCCAGGATAGTCTGATTAGCTACTGGATTATACCATAAACACTTAACAAAGGAAACAAATTTTAAACACAAAATTGCCACAATTGAGTCCTATAACATAATCATCGAAAGAAAAAAAGGCAGCCGGACGGCATGTCAGCAGCGCTGACATCTTCCTTCGGGAAGCAGTTCCGATGCAAAAAAAGATTCAGGACCCGCTTTTGAGTCCTGCATAATGAAGAATAGTATGAATGGAGGGTTAGATCATGAAGAAGAAAATTCTGGCACTTATATTAGGTATCACAGTACTTGGTTCAACAATCGGAGCGTCTGTCCTGCACGCACAGGGTACGGCCTCTTTAAGCATTGCCGGGGAAGATACGCTTGACGGTTCGGCAATCGATGTGGTTTCCACGCTGGAGCAGTCGGAAGACAAAGCGTTTTCCTACAGCAATGTGGCGGATGTAGCCGAAGCAGTCATGCCGTCTATTGTAGCCATCACGAACAAATCCGTTCAGGAAGTACGAAGCTTTTTCTACGGAACCCGTCCCTTCCAGTATGAATCTGAAAGTGCAGGTTCAGGCATCATCGTCGGCAGCAATGATACGGAGCTGTTAATCTGCACCAATAATCACGTGGTAGAAGATGCCTCCGAGCTGACCGTCAGCTTTATTGATGACGAGTCCTATTCCGCCATTATTAAAGGCACCGATCCTTCCAATGACCTTGCGGTCGTAGCTGTAAAACTGGAAGACATTTCCGAAGATACCAAAGGCAAAATCCGCATTGCCAGCATCGGCGACTCCGACAGCATGCGTGTGGGTGAACAGGTTGTCGCCATCGGCAACGCGCTGGGATACGGGCAGTCTGTTACGACCGGTATAATCAGCGCGAAAGACCGTTCAATCAATGTAGGCGGCAGCGACGGCTACAGCGGCGGTTTCGG
>CADBNG010000297.1 GCA_902795985.1 uncultured Lachnospiraceae bacterium | reverse complement strand
TTAGCAGGCCCTGCCTGCTCTATTACTATGACACAGGAAAACGGATATGTCAAATTATGTTTCGGACCGAATGGGACAGGAAGAGCATGGAGCCGAAGGGGACTGTCCCCTTCGGGACAAAGCTGCAGCCCCTCTGTTTTGAGGGGCTGCCGGCTGGGTTCAGTCATATTCATACTTGGATTCTTTTTTGTAAAGAATGATCAGCAGTACGACCAGAGCCGCGGCCGCGATAAAGCCCACAAAGGCCAGCCACGGGATCCCGGCTGCCTTCGGCTGGATATCCGTGGTGCAGATCAGCGCGGAGCCGATCAGAAGGCCGGTGATAATCAGGCCGAGGATCAGATTTCTCACCAGTACGGTCAGCATATGGGCAAGGCCGTTCGTAGCCTGAAGTTCCATATTGACCCGGCCCTGGCCCCGGGCGAACATCTTGATCAGGTCCGCCATGGTTCCGGGGACTTCCACCATCTTATGGACCGACCGGAGGAGGTGCGTGCCGCCCTGAATCACGTTTTCCTTGATGTCAAAGCCTTTCCAGTAGCTTTCCTTGATCCGCTCCGACATGATCTCGAGGATGTTCAGTTCCGGCGCAGTCGCCGCGATCACCCCTTCGATCGTCGAAAAGCCGCGGATCAGCATCATCAGGTTCTTCGGGATGCCGATATGGTTTCTGCCCATGGCATCGAAAATCTCGTTGATCGCATCCGAAAGATTGATGCTTCCCAGATTGGCGGATCCATACTGGGTCACTACGAGATCGATATCATTGTACAGCTTATGGTGATCGATCCTGCCGCGGATAATGCCGATGGAAAGGATGGAGTCCTTGATCAGGCTCGTATCATGGAAGGCGATGCCTTCAACAATGGATTTCATGATGTCGCGGTCGCCCTTGGAAAGACGGCCCATCATGCCCATGTCGATCCACGCGATCCTTCCGTCGTTCAGGATCAGCACATTTCCGGGGTGCGGATCCGCATGGAAAAAGCCGTCGTCCAGCACCTGCTTCAGATAGTGATCGATCAGCTGCCGTCCGAGCGTATCCGAAGTCAAGCCGGCCGCCTTGATCTTTTCAAGATCATCGAACGGAAAGCCTTCCATGAAGTCCATGACGATGACGTGCTCCGTCGTATATTCATGGTATGCCTTCGGGCATACAACGTAGGGCAGGCTCCTCAGATTCTCTCCGAATTCATCCAGATTCGACTCCTCGACATGGAAGTTCAGCTCTTCCTGGGCGGCCTTCCACATCTCATCGATCAGATCGTCGAAATTCAGGGCATCGAATTTATGATTATACTTCAGAACCTTCGCCGCGCGATGCAGCATCGCGGTGTCCTTTTCCATCTTTTCATAGATGCCGGGACGCTGGACTTTGACGGCGACCTTCTGTCCGGTTTTCAGTTTCGCGATATGGACCTGCGCCATTGACGCCGATCCGAGCGGCTTTTCGCTGAACTCGGAAAACACCTCGTCCAGAGGCTTCTGATACTCCTGCTCCAGGATCTCCTTCACAATCTGCGTATCCAGCGGCGCCGCCTTGGAACGGAGCTTTTCCAGTTCCGCGCAGTATTCCTTCGGAAGGATATTGGAATGCATGGACACGATCTGGCCCAGTTTCACATAGGTCGGACCCAGATCCTCTATGATCAGACGTACTTTTTCCGGATTGATTCCGAGGATCAGCTCCCGTCTGCGCAGGATCCCGAGGATCTCCCGGAAGCGTGCCCCTTCCTCCTTAAGTGTGACGTTCGACATATGAACCTCCCTGTACGATTATCTTCTTCCTGCTTATTATATTTTAGAAAAAAGCGGCCCAAAGCACAAGCCAAAGAGCAAAAACAGACGTAAAAAAGAAACGGTTCAGCGGCAGTCCGTCACAAAGAGCCGTTTCCCATTGTGCTTCTCCCCTCTGTTACAGCCTGACGCTGCGGATCTGGTTTCGCAGATCCTCGTCGCTGGCAATCCGGACTTTCTCATACCGGCAGGTGTGCCCGGTCCAGTAACGGACACCGTCGATCTGTTCTTCCTCCTCAAACAGGACAGGGACGCTCCGGCCCCGGCCCGATTCCAGATAACGCTCCGTCTGCCTGGCGTTCAGCTCAAGCAGGCGCGCGACCCGTTCTTTTTTGACCGTTTCCGGAACCTGGTCCGGCAGCTTCGCGGCCGCAGTCCCTTCCCGGCGGGAGTATGGGAAGATATGGGTCTCGAAAAAGCCGATGCTTTCCACAAAGAAATAAGACTGTTCAAACTCCTCTTCCGTCTCGCCGGGAAAACCGGCGATCACGTCGGTCGTCAATGCGGGCCGCTCGTAGTATTCCCGGATGAGGGCACATTTTTCAGCATATTCCTGCGTCGTATAATGCCGGTTCATGCGTTTGAGTGTTGCGTCGCAGCCGCTCTGAAGGGAAAGATGGAAATGAGGACAGACCTTGGGAAGCGCGCGGATCCGCCGGACAAAATCTTCCGTGATAATCCCGGCCTCTAAAGAGCCCAGACGGATGCGTTCCGGGCCGGGAATGTCATGTACCGCTTCAATCAGGCCGGCCAGATCCGTATCCAGGCCCTTTCCATAGGAAGTCAGATGGATGCCGGTCAGGACGATCTCCTTGATCCCCTCTTCCGCCAGCTGCCGGACTTCCTCCGTCACGTCCGAAACCTCCCGGCTCCGGCTCCTTCCCCGGGCATAGGGGATAATGCAGTAAGAACAGAACTGGTCGCAGCCGTCCTGGACTTTGACAAAGGCGCGGGTGTGTCCGCCCGTTCCGGCGGCGCGGATGGCCTCATAGGCGCGGGAATGAGCAATGTCCGCGAACCATTCTTTTTTCTTTTCCCCGGCAAACCAGGCCTCCAGGATCGGCACGATTTCCTTTTTCCGGTTATTGCCGATGACCAGGTCCACCCCCGCATCGTCCGCCAGTTTCTCTTTTCCGGTCTCCGCGTAGCAGCCCATGGCAATCACGACGGCATCGGGATTGAGCTTTTTGGCGCGATGCAGCATCTGACGGGATTTTTTGTCCGCCACGGCCGTTACGGTGCAGGTATTGATGATCACCACATCCGCCTTTTCCGTGAACGGGACAATCCCGTACCCGGCTGCCTCCAGGAGCTTCAACACCGCATCCGCTTCATATGAATTGACTTTGCAGCCTAAATTGTGAATGGATACCGTTCTCGCCATCAGTCTTTCAAGCCCCGCCGGGCTGTTCATTCTTTTCCGGGTCTTTTGTCCGGGATGGATCCGGCAGTTTTCCACCCCTTGACATTATATCCTGTTTTACATAAAATGAAATCAGTATCAGAGCATCCTGCAAAATGACGGGTGCTCAAACAGGAAGGCAGTACTACATGAAAACTATTAAAGTATCTCTTGATTCTATTGACAAAGTTAAATCTTTCGTCAATATGCTTTCGAAATTCGATTTTGATTTCGATCTGGTTTCAGGAAGATATATTATCGACGCCAAATCCATCATGGGTATTTTCAGTCTCGATCTCTCCAAACCCATCGATCTGAATATTCATGCAGACGGCAAGGACCTGGATGTGGCGTGCAAAGTTCTGGAACCTTACCGGATCGATCAGGATTGAAGAACAATTGAATAATTCTCTGCGGCAGGAGGCTTTAAGCCTCCTGTTTCTTTACAGACGGGTATGACAGCGGAGACGTGTATCTGTCTGTCATCTTTTCCCGATCTCGATGATCTCCTGCGACGCGTACGCCTGCTCCACCAGGCCGTCAATAACCTCGGTCAGATGCGTCTCGGACTTTTCGATCCGGGGAAGCTCCGGCTTGGTAACCGGGTGCTTGGCGACAAATATCGTGCAGCAGTCTTCAAACGGAAGGATGGACGTTTCATAGGTGCCGATTTTTTTCGCGATGGTCACGATATCCTGCTTGTCGAAGGCAATCAGCGGCCGGAAGACCGGCAGCGTGCAGACTGCATTCGTGCAGTTCAGGCTCTGCATCGTCTGGCTGGCAACCTGGCCGATGCTCTCGCCCGTAATCAGCGCCATGCTGCCGTCCTCTTTCGCAAGATGCTCGGCAATGCGCATCATATAACGGCGCATGATGATCGTCAGTTCATCATGGGGGCATTTATCATAAATCGCCAGCTGGATGTCCGTAAAATTGATCACGTGCAGACGGATCGGCCCGGTATAGACCGAAATCTGCTCCGCCAGATCCACCACCTTCTGCTTTGCCCGTTCGCTCGTATAAGGCGGGGCATGAAAATACACCGCATCCAGCGTAATGCCCCGGCGCGAAATCATATATCCGGCTACCGGGGAATCGATTCCGCCGGACAGCAGGAGCATGGCCCTTCCGCCGGTCCCGAGGGGCAGTCCTCCCAGGCCTTCGATCTCCTCGGAATACAGATAAATCCGGTTGCGGACTTCCACGCGGATGGAAACGTCCGGCTCATGGACGTCCACGGTCAGTTCGGGACAGGCGTCCAGAATCCGTCCGCCCAGTTCCGCGCTGATCTCCATGGAATTCAGGGGATAGCTTTTGCGTCCCCGCCGGGTCATGACCTTAAAGCTGAAGGCCCGGCCGGCATACGTTTCCTTTACATAGGAAACCACGTCTTCCGCCAGTTTTTCAATCCCTTCATCCGGAAGGATCACCACCGGACAGATCCCGCTGATGCCGAAAACCTTCTGCAGCGCGGCAACCGCCTCGTCATAGTCAAAATCCCGGCCGGCTTCCGCAAAGAGCCTTCCGGACTCCTTCGTCACCACAAATTCCCCGTCCGAAAACGCCAGTACCTGCTCAATCCGCCGCGCGAGGGCGTCCTCAAACAGATAGCGGTTCTTTCCCTTGATGCCGATCTCGGAATATTTAATTAAAAACGCGTGGAACATCCTGTTTTCTCCTGACTGTGTTTAGAGGTAATACCGGTTCCCGTGACGGAAACAGCCGTTTCATTGTAACTTTTCTTCGCCTGTATCGCAAGCAGGAAATCGGCCGGATACCGCTTTGTCTGTGCATCCGGTTACTGTTTTATATTGCCTCCACCCGTAAAACGGGTGGTTCGGGATGCGGGCTATAAGCCCGCGTTACCAGCCAGCGTCTAAAGGCGCTGGCTTTCTCTTTG
>CADBNG010000296.1 GCA_902795985.1 uncultured Lachnospiraceae bacterium | reverse complement strand
TCTTCGGAAATGCCCCGGCAGACGATTTCGGACGGTTCTTCCGAAAGGCCCGCGCAGATCAGGTACCGGTGCGCCTGGGATTTGGAGGCCGGTACGGCGGCTGTTCCTTTTCGTCCGGACGGACGGATTGTCTGGTTCATTGGATTCCTCCTTCTTTCATCCATTCCGGAAGATTTTCCGCGGGGATCGTCAGGATCCGGCAGCGCCCGATCCGTTCGGGCACCACGATGCGCATCTCGCTTCCGGACATTTTTTTATCGTTCAAAACCGCCTGCCTCATCTCCGCCAGCGAATAAGGAACCGTCACCGGCAGCCGGTATTGTTTCAGTATCGCTTCCACCTCTTCCGCGGTCTCCGGACTGCAGCAGCCGAATTTTGCCGCCGCCCGGGTCATGACCGCCATGCCCATGGCAACCGCCTGGCCGTGCAGGACGGTAAAATGACTGCAGAACTCCGCCGCGTGGCCGAAGGTATGGCCGAAATTCAGGAGCATTCTTTCTCCGGTATCAAATTCGTCCCGTTCCACGATATCCCGTTTCATTCCGGCGCAGGTGGAAATGACCTTTTCCGGCATTTCCCGGATCTCTGTTTCCTTCAGTTCTTCGAAAAAGTCCCGGCTGCCGATCACGGCATATTTAATGATCTCCGCGCATCCGCAGCGGTACTGCTCCTCCGGCAGAGTGGCCAGGGTTTCCGGATCGATCAGCACCAGGGAGGGCTGATAAAAACATCCCACCTGGTTCTTTCCGGCCGCCAGGTCCACCGCGGTCTTTCCGCCGACGGAGGAGTCCACGCAGGCCAGCCAGGTTGTCGGAATCTGCACGAAACGGATTCCTCTCTGATAGGTGGCGGCCGCGAAGCCGGCAAGATCCCCCACCACGCCGCCGCCCAGGGCGGCGATCAGGTCTTTTCGGGTAATATGCTGTTCACAGAGAAATTCCTGCAGTTCTCCATACGTTTTCAGGTTTTTGCTTTTCTCCCCATTGGGAAACACAAAGGTTTTTACCGCAAAACCCGCGTCTTCCAATGCCGTTTTCAGAATGCCGCCGTAAAGCGGATAAACCCGGTCATCGGATACAATGACGGCGGTGCAGAGTCCGCAGATCTCCCGGATCTGTTCTCCGGCACGCCGGAGCAGTCCGTCTTCGATGCGGATGCTGTAGTTTCTTGATGCCTGTACTGTAAGTTCCGTCATCGTCCGTCGACCTCTTCTTTTCGTATCTTACCTTCCCGAAGGAGCCGGATCAGTTCTTCCTTATCGTCCCGCTCCATCGCGGCTTTATACTTCTGCAGGTTCTCAATCAGCATGTCCAGTTCTTCGGAAAGATTATCCCTGTTTTCCAGAAAGAGTTCGGCCCACATTTCCGGATTCAGCCAGGCTACGCGGGTCATATCTTTATAGCTTCCGGCGGAAAAGCCTTTGTGCTGGAGCGCCGTCGGGCTTTTGATATAGGCATTGGAAACCACGTGCGCCAGCTGGGAGGTAAAAGCAATCAGCCGGTCATGATCTTCCGCCGAGGTGTTGCTGATCTTGGCGAAGCCCGCAGGTGACAGCAGTTTTTTCGCCCGGTCCAGCAGAAGGATGTCGTTACGGTCTTCAGGAACCAGCACCATCGGCGCGCCCTTGAACAGGTTTGCCTTCGCGTATTTGAAACCCGAATACTGGGTTCCGGCCATGGGATGGCCGCCGAGATAAGTAAATCCGTACTGATGCGAAAGCGCGATACCTTCCCGGAAAATCTCCCGCTTGGTGCCGCAGCAGTCGATAACCAGCGGCTTTTTCCCGATGTACGGCCCCATTTCCCGGAGAAACGCGGCCGCGGCCTTCGGATAAACACAGATCAGCACCAGGTCACAGGACCCGATATTCTCCCTCGTCAGATCCCCGGTCACATCGCCGCTGATCTTCGCAAAGGACAGTATGCTTTCATCAATATCCGCTGCCAGGACCTCATGGCCCTCCTTCGCGTACGCTTTTGCAAAGGATCCCCCGATCAGTCCGAGTCCGACAATACCGGCTGTCATGCGATCGCCTCCCTTACCGCCCGGATCTTTTTCGCCAGGATATCATATTCCGCCGGTGTCAGCGACTGCGCGCCGTCGCACAGCGCATGAATCGGATCGTTGTGCACTTCGATAATCAGTCCGTCGGCACCGCAGGCGGCGGCCGCCAGCGACATGGGAGGAACCAGCCTTGCAATGCCGGTAGCGTGGCTCGGATCCACGATCACCGGAAGGTGGGTCAGCTCCTTCAGCATCGGAACCGCCGAAAGGTCCAGCGTGTTCCGGGTGTAATCGCTGTAGGTCCGGATGCCCCTCTCGCAGAGAATCACACGCTCGTTGCCGCTCGCCATGATGTACTCCGCGCTCATCAGCAGCTCTTTCAGCGTGTTGGCAAGGCCTCTTTTTAACAGGATGGGCTTGTCGATGGTGCCCAGCTCTTTCAGCAGATCGAAATTCTGCATGTTCCGGGCGCCGACCTGAAGAACGTCCACTTCCTCGAATAAGGGAAGATCCGTCACGCTCATGATTTCCGTTACGATGGGCAGGCCGGTCTCTTTTTTCGCTTCCAGCAACAGCCGGATGCCCTCTCCTTTCAGTCCCTGGAAATCATACGGGGAAGTCCGGGGCTTGAAGGCGCCGCCGCGAAGCATATTCGCGCCGGAGGCTTTCACATCCTTTGCCACACCGATAATCTGGGGCTCCGTTTCCACCGAGCAGGGGCCGGCGATCATCACAAAGTGCCCTCCGCCGACTTTCACGTCCCCGATTTCCACCACCGTATCTTCGGGATGGAACTTCCGGTTGCAGCATTTAAACGTCTCCGACACGCGCTTGGCGGATTCCACAATGTCCAGGCTCTCCACCAGCTCCATATCCACCTTGCTGGTGTCGCCGATCAGGCCCAGAACGGTCTGCCGCTCGCCGACAGACACATGCACGCCCAGGTTCATGCTCTTGAACCATTCGATCAGCTGCGCCTGCCGGGTTTCATTCGTGTTGGTTTTCAATACAACGATCATGGATGGATTCCTCCGTATCTGTATAGTCTTCTGATTCTGCGGCTGTTTTTACCTTCCGCGGGCTTCCCCGATGATAAAGGAAAGGCGGTACAGGGTGTAACCTGTGCCGCCTGGATTCATTCCGCTATAAACGCACCACAAATTACCCTTACCTGGAAATCCCCGTAAAGCCGTACCAGTAAAAGTAAATGTTGTTGGTGCTGAACTGCTTCATTTTTTTCTCCGTCCGGATCCTTCCGGATCATTTTGTTTTCTTAGCAAAAGAGTATAAACCTGACCCGAAAGGTTGTCAACCGGTTTTTCGGGTGCGCAGCCCGGGGGTTCCTGTCCCGAAGGGGACAGTCCCTTTCGCGGCATTGTTCCGAAGGGTGCGAAGGGGACAGTCCCTTTCGGGACCTTGCTCCGTCCCCTTCGGGCCGTTCGGAATGTTTGCGCGGCAAAGCGGTACCTGATTTCCGGACAGCCCGCCATAAACCCGAAACCGCTGTAAAAGCATTGTCTAATAATACTAATATGTTATAAAAATCTTTTATTAGCGTCATTTATGAACTATGATATTTTATAT
>CADBNG010000295.1 GCA_902795985.1 uncultured Lachnospiraceae bacterium | reverse complement strand
GGAAGGCGCCGTCCCCTGCCCGAGCTTTCCTCGTCCAATTTCATGCAGCGGCAGTTCGGCGAGCGGGCCGCCATGAATTCCCCGATCCAGGGAACGGCGGCGGACATTATCAAGATCGCCATGAACCGGGTCCGGGCAGCGTTAAAAGAAGGGGGATACCGTTCCCGCCTGATTCTCCAGGTGCATGATGAACTGCTTCTGGAGGTTCCGGAAGGAGAAGCCGAAGCGGTCGGGAAACTCCTGAAAGAAGAAATGATGTCCGCGGCGGAGCTTTCGGTGACGCTGGAAGCGGACCTGAAATGCGGAAAGAACTGGGATGACGCCCATTAAAAAACGGAGAAAAGGGTCAATGACGGTAATCGGAATCACCGGAGGCATCGGCAGCGGAAAAAGCAGGGTCTGCCGTTATCTGGAAGAACAGCATCATGCCGCGGTTTTTATGGCGGACGACATCGGTCATGAGGTGATGGAACCGGACGGATGCGCGTATCCCGCTCTGCGGGACCTGTTAGGCGAAGAACTGTTCCTGCCGGACGGCCGGATCGACCGGAAAAAGACCGGCGATAAAGCATTCCGCGACCCTGTCCTGCTTCAGAAAATGAACGGGATTATTCATCCTGCCGTGCATGAGACCATCCTTTCCGGGATCAGCGCCGCACAGGAGGAAGGAAGGGAACTGGCGGTCATCGAAGCGGCTTTGCTGATCGAAGCCGATTACCGGGATGTCTGCCGGGAATACTGGTTCGTCCATACCGACCGGGAAATCCGGATGGAGCGTCTTCTTGCCAGCCGGGACCTTACGAGGGAGAAGGCGGAGGACATTATGGATAAGCAGCTGCCGGATGACGTGTTCCGGGAAAATTGTGAGTTTGAACTGGAGAACGGAACGGATTTTGAGAAAACCGCCCGGCAGATCGATGAACGGATCGCCTGGCTGAGGGAGAACCCATGAGGATCTGCAGCATTGCCAGCGGAAGCAGCGGGAACTGCATCTATGCAGGAAGCGACAATACCCATATTCTGATCGACTGCGGCATCAGCGGAAAGAGGATCGTCCAGGGGCTGGAGGATATCGGCCTTAAGCCGGAAGATATCGACGCGGTGCTCGTGACCCACGAGCATACGGATCATATCAAGGGCCTCGGCGTCATGAGCCGGAAGTACGGACTGCCGGTCTATACGTCGGAAAAGACCTTTAAGGCAGTGAAAAAAACTCCGGGAATCGGCAAAATGGAGGAGGGACTGCTTCATCCGGTCGAAGCGGACCGGGAGTTTACGATCGGGGATCTGGTCATCCGTCCTTTTTCCACGAGCCATGACGCGGCGGACCCGCTGGCGTTCCGCATTCATTCCGGAAAGCGCACCTTTGCCCTGGCGACGGATATGGGGACCTTTGACGAATATATCATCCGTCATCTGCTGGGACTGGATGTGGTCTTTCTGGAATCCAATCACGATGTGAACATGCTGGAAGCGGGAAGATACCCCTATCCGCTGAAAAAGAGGATTTTAAGCGACCGGGGGCACCTCTCCAACGAAGCGGCGGCAACGCTGCTCAACGAAATCCTGCATGATGATCTGAAGCATATTGTACTGGGGCATTTAAGCGCGGAGAACAATTATCCCGCGCTGGCCTATGAAACGGTCTGCTGCGAAGTAACCCGCGCGGACACTCCTTACCGGGCTGCGGATTTTGACATCCGCGTCGCAAAGAGGGACGAACCCGGGCATGTGATCGAATGGTAAGACTGGAGGGAAGAATCTTATGAAAAAGACGATCATCACCGTTGTCGGCAAAGATACGATCGGCATTATCGCGAATGTCTGCACCTATCTTTCCGGGCACAGCGTGAATATCCTCGACATTTCCCAGACCATCATCGACGGCTTTTTCAACATGATGATGATTGCGGATACAACGAACTGCACGGTAAGCGCAGCGCAGATGGCAGAGGATCTGAAGCATATCGGCGAGGAGATGGGCCTGATTATCCGGGCGCAGAACGAGGAAATCTTCAACATGATGCACAGGGTATAAGAGTATGATCAATATTTACGAAGTTCATGAAACCAATGAGATGATCAGTCATGAAAATCTGGATGTCCGTACGATCACCATGGGCATCAGTCTTCTGGACTGCATCGACGCGGATCTGCCGGTCCTTCTGGATAAAATCTATAAGAAGATTACTACGCTGGCGAAGGATCTGGTGAGAACCGGGGAGGACATTTCCGCGGAATACGGCATTCCGATCGTCAACAAGCGGATTTCCATTACACCGGCGGCCCTCGTCGGTTCGGCAGCCTGCAAAACGCCGGAAGATTTCGTTCAGATCGCGAAAACGCTGGACCGGGCCGCGAAAGAGGTTGGCGTGAATTTCCTGGGAGGGTATTCCGCCCTGGTATCCAAGCATATGACCCGGGCGGACGAGATGCTGATCCGTTCCATCCCGGAAGCGCTTGCGGTAACAGAACGGGTCTGTTCTTCCGTGAATCTGGGCTCGACGAAGACCGGCATCAACATGGACGCGGTCCGGCTGCTCGGGGAGATCGTTCTTTCCACAGCGGAAGCGACCAGGGAGAATGACTGCCTCGGCTGCGCCAAGCTGGTGGTGTTCTGCAACGCGCCGGATGATAACCCGTTCATGACCGGCGCCTTCCGTGGCGTTACGGAAGGAGACTGCGTGATCAATGTGGGCGTTTCCGGCCCCGGCGTGGTCAAGCACGCGCTGGAAAAGGTGCATGGCGAGAGCTTTGAAGTGCTCTGCGAGACCATCAAAAAAACCGCGTTTAAGGTGACGAGGGTGGGCCAGCTGGTGGCGCACGAAGCTTCCCGCCGCCTGGGCGTCCGGTTCGGCATTATTGATCTTTCCCTGGCGCCGACACCGGCGGTGGGAGATTCCGTCGCGGATATTCTGGAAGAGATGGGACTGGAAAGCGTCGGCGCCCCCGGTACAACCGCGGCGCTCGCGCTCCTGAACGACCAGGTGAAAAAGGGCGGTGTCATGGCCTCCTCCTATGTGGGCGGCCTGTCCGGCGCGTTCATCCCGGTCAGTGAAGACCAGGGCATGATCAACGCGGTGACCCGCGGTGCCCTGACCCTGGAGAAACTGGAAGCCATGACCTGTGTCTGCTCGGTCGGACTGGATATGATCGCCATTCCCGGCGACGTTCCGGCCTCCACCGTTTCCGGTATCATAGCGGATGAAATGGCCCTCGGAATGGTAAATCAGAAAACCACGGCCGTCCG
>CADBNG010000294.1 GCA_902795985.1 uncultured Lachnospiraceae bacterium | reverse complement strand
CTCATCAATATGCTTTTTTGCAAGCGCGGTCATGCCGATGATCGCATTCATCGGAGTACGGATATCGTGGGACATATTGCTTAAAAAAGCTTCTTTCGCGACGTTTGCGCTCTGCGCGTCAGCCAGTTCTTTCTGAAGCCGTTCGATCTCCCGCGTTAATTCCTCGTTCTGTTTTTTCAGCGTGCTGTACTCGTCACTCATCTTATAATTCTCCTCCGAAACAGGGGGGTTGAATGCATAAAACTCCTTTGTAATGATATCATGGGTCGGTTTGCAAATCAATTTGTCCCTTTTTTGTAAGCGGAGAAAAATGACCATATACTGAAAAAAGCCGCAGCCCAAATGCTGCGGCAGGGATACCAGCCATCTGATCGATATGTTCATTCAACGGAGATCACTCTCCTGGAAATGGCACTCTCTGACCCATTGCAGGAAGTCCAGTGTAGGTTTGTGGGTGCAGTCTTCTTTGGATAGGGAAACGAGATACTGTTCGTTGCGGAGCCCGCTGATCTGGTAGACAGCGATCTCTTCAGGATAACGGTCTCCGAAGGATTTACCATCGATGGAAAAGCCTTCGCCGTTTTTGACAGCCATCTGGGCCTGCTGCCTGGTTGGAACATAACGGACGGATCTTGGCAGAAAGCCGAACAGCCGGCAGACACCTAACGCCCGTTCTTCCGGATCATGGAAGTCTACGACGGAGGTAAGGATCAGCGTTTCATCGGCAAGAGATCTCGGGTCAAAAACATGCTCTGGATTTTCTGTTTTTCTGCGGTTTACGCAGAAATAGGATGTCAGTTTTGTTACGACAGACCGGTTTACACCCGGCATGTCGCCCATCCCGAGTTTAAATGAGAATCCGATATGGAGCTCGCCGCACATCATCGTGTCGTGCAGTTCTCTCATGCCATAACTATGCAGATCAAAGCGGACTTCCGGATGGGTGTCGGTATATCTCCGGATCAGATTATTCGTCAGATAGGCCGGATCATCCAGGTTCAGAACTCCGGCGATGATCGTATCCTCTGTCCATTTTTCTTCGGACCGGACTCTGCCGATCATTCTTTCGTAATCCGCTACAAATGCCCGAAGTTCATGGTAGAGCTGCTTCCCCTGGGATGTCAGCTCGATTCCGTGGTTCTTTCGTTCAAACAAGACAACATTCAGGGCACTTTCCATGCCCTGAATGGTTCTGCTGATGACGGACTGATTCACGAACAGTGAATCAGCAGCATCCGAAAAGCTCCTGTGGTTAGCCACAGTCAGGAACGTTTTCATCTGCTTTATGGAAAGGTCATCAATGGTTTGGTTTTTCATACATTCAAATGATCAGATCGTGCCGATCACTTTGGATACTTTAAACGCCTGGCTTGTCGCGTTCATGATATTCTTCGGAGCGATGCTGTCGCCGATCGGATAGAATTCCGGAGCGCAGGCTGCCAGCGCATAGGTAGCTTCGGTTCTGGGTCTCTGACCTACCGCATAGATCACGGTATCACACTCAAAGAGTTTTTCTTCTCCGTTCACTTCGCACAGAACACCTTTTTCCGTAATCTCTTTGGCTCTTGTGCTGAGGCTGATCTCAACGCCGTATTTCTCCAGTTCGGCTTTCAGGCCTTTCATATGCTGGAAGTTTCCGCCGTCGTTGACATGATCCAGCATTTCAACGATAGAGACTTTTCTTCCTTCGATGGAAAGGTAAACCGCCAGCTCCATTCCGACAAGGCCGGCACCAAGGATCGTTACCGTCTTGCCGGTGTCTTCCGGATGAACATAGGCATGTTCCGCAGCGCAGACGTTCTCTCCGTCAATGCCGGGAAGCGGGATCTTGACCGGTTCTGCGCCAAGCGCGGAAATGATTACATCCGGAGCAATCTTCTCTGCTTCTTCCGGGGTCGCCATCGTGTTCAGACGGATATCCACGCCAAGATCTTCTACTTTCTTTGCCTGAGCATCCAGATAGTCCTTCAGACGGGTCTTGAACGGAACATTTTCCTCACAGCGAAGCGCGCCGCCGAGTTTTCCGGTCTTTTCAAACAGAACAACGTCGTGTCCGCGTTCCGCACAGGTGATCGCTGCCTGCATTCCGGCGATACCGCCGCCGGCGATCATGACTTTCTTTTTCTTTGCAGCTACCGGTTCGAAACGTTCGCCTTCGCGGCCGGTTTCCGGATTGATGGAGCAGCGGAAATGTCCGGTGTTGACCAGGTTGGAGAAGCAGGCAAGGCAGCGCATGCACTTGTTGATCTCGTCTTCTCTTCCTGCGCGGGCTTTCATCGGCAGGTCCGGATCCGCAAGGAGTCCTCTTGCGATCTCCACGATATCCGCTTTTCCGGAAGCGATGATCTCTTCCATCTG
>CADBNG010000293.1 GCA_902795985.1 uncultured Lachnospiraceae bacterium | reverse complement strand
TCGCCGTAGACCCGGCCGGTCTTGCCCCGGACGAGTTCGGCCATGTCGGGATTCTTTTTCTGCGGCATGATGGACGAACCGGTGGTAAAGCTGTCGGAAAGTTCGATGAATTTGAACTCCCAGCTGGACCACAGCACGATTTCCTCCGAAAAACGGGACAGGTGCATCATCAGGATCGCCAGATCCGAAAGAAGCTCCACCGCGTAATCCCGGTCCGAAACGCCGTCCATGGAGTTCAGGCAGATGCTGTCAAAGCCCAGCTGCCGGGCTTCGAAATCCCGGTCCGTGTCGTAGGTGGTCCCGGCCAGCGCACAGCTGCCGATCGGTGAAACGTTCATCCGCTTCCGGGTGCTTTCCAGACGGTCCAGATCCCGCAGGAACATCATCGCGTACGCCAGCAGATGATGCGCAAAAGTAACCGGCTGGGCCCGCTGCAGGTGGGTATAGCCGGGCATAATCGCGTCCTGATACTCCTCCGCCTTGTCGGCAAGAACCGTAATCAGCTTCCGAAGCCTTTTCTGGTCATTTTCGATCTCCGTGCGCAGATAGATCCGCAGGTCCAGAGCCACCTGGTCGTTGCGGCTCCTCGCGGTGTGCAGCTTTTTACCGGAAGCGCCGATCCGTTCGGTCAGGACCGATTCGACGAACATATGGATGTCCTCGCTCTCCGGATCCAGAGCGAGCGCTCCGGTCTCCAGGTCCGCAAGGATCGACGTCAGCCCGTCGATGATCTCCTCCATCTCCATCTGCGTAATGATCCCCTGGGACGCGAGCATGGCGGCATGGGCCATGCTGCCGGAAATGTCTTCCCGGAACATTCTGCTGTCGAAAGAGATCGAAGAATTAAAATCGTCTGCCAGTTTGTCTGTCGCGCCGTCGGTACGGCCGGCCCACATTTTTGTCATAATCGGAATCCTCAAATGAATGGTCTGTCACAATGCGTCCTTCCGGCGGATTCACGCGCCGGACCGGTTCTCCCGCGGTTTTTCCGCGATCAGACCGTCTGAAAAAAGGCTCTCTGTCTTTATACAAACGGAGCTGCCGTTTTGATTACGGCAGCCCCGCAGAACTCGGATCGAATCCCTGGAATCCGGATTACTTTCCGTCCACCATGGCCTGAACCTTCGTCGGCAGTCCGAAAAGATTGATAAATCCATCCGCATCTTTTTGATTATAATCGCTTTCGCCGAAGGTTGCAATCTCTTCACTGTAAAGAGAATTCGGGCTCCAGATGCCGGCCTTGATGATGTTGCCCTTGTACAGTTTCAGCCGGACTTTTCCGGTGACCTTCTCCTGCGTCTTGTCGACAAAAGCGGAGAGCGCTTCGCGCAGCGGGGAGAACCACTGACCGTTATAGACCAGTTCCGCAAAGGTGATAGCGAGCTTCTGCTTCTCATGCATGGTGATCTTGTCAAGGCAGAGGGTCTCAAGAGCCTCATGGGCCTTGTACAGGACCGTTCCGCCGGGGGTCTCGTAAACGCCGCGGCACTTCATGCCGACCAGGCGGTTCTCGACGATGTCGAGCAGGCCGATGCCGTTGCGGCCGCCGGCCTCGTTCAGCTTCAGGATGATATCCCTTGCGCTGAGCTTTTCATCATTTAAGGCAACCGGAACGCCCTGTTCGAAGTCGATGGTGATGTATTCGGGCTCATCCGGCGCTTCGATGGGAGAAACGCCCATCTCCAGGAATCCCGGATGCTCGTACTGCGGCTCGTTGCCGGTATCCTCCAGATCCAGTCCTTCATGGGAAAGATGCCAGAGGTTCTTATCCTTGGAGTAGTTCGTTTCGCGGTTGATCTTCAGCGGAACATTGTGGGCCTCGGCATAGTCGATCTCTTCTTCACGGGACTTAATGCTCCACTCGCGCCACGGCGCGATGATCGGCATATTCGGGGCGAAATGCTTGAACGCGAGTTCAAAACGGACCTGGTCGTTGCCTTTTCCGGTGCAGCCATGGGCGATCGCGTCGGCGCCCTCCTTTAGAGCCACCTCAACCAGTGCCTTGGCAATGCAGGGACGGGCGGTGGAGGTTCCCAAAAGGTAATCTTCATAATAAGCGCCGGCTTTCATGGTGGGGATGATGTAGTTGTCCACGTAATCATCCTGCAGATCCAGAACATACAGCTTGGACGCGCCGGTTTTCAGGGCCTTTTCCTCCAGGCCTTCCAGCTCGTCGTTCTGTCCCACATCCGCCGCGACGGCGATTACTTCACAGTTGTTGTAGTTTTCCTTCAGCCACGGAATGATGATCGAGGTGTCCAGACCGCCTGAATAGGCAAGCACGACTTTCTTGATGTCCGCTTTGTTCATCGCAAATATCTCCTTTGCTATTGATTTAATACGTTACCATAGTATACTGCAATACCCGTCCGTTTTCAATCAAAAGATCGGCGGGTTCCGGACAAAGCAACCGGCGCTTCGGTCCAAAGGAAAAAGGACAAAGTGACCGGCACTTTGTCCCAAAGGCGCGCCTGCTTCCCGTCAGGTGGTGAACGTTACCAGACGGAATGCGTACAGCCAGTTCTCCACTATATCCGCGACGCAGACCTCGTGACCGGTCTGGTCGCCGGTTTTGTAGCCGTAAATATCGTTGTTTTCGTCTCCATGGGCGCCAACGGTCTTTCCGTTGCCGAGATAGATCTCGGTATGGCCGTCTCTCAGCAGAATGTCTCCGGCCTGAAGATCCGTTACATTCGTATACGTCCTCATGGAGAATCCCGCGCCGCGCAGGACTGGTTCTTCATTGTAAGTGGTCAGCGGCCACCCATTGGGAATGTTATAGCCGGTATTCAGCAGCGAGTAATGCACCATGGAGGAGCAGTCCACGTCGGGGTTCAGGCACCGGTGGATCTGTGAATAACCGATGCTTTCGTCCAGGGCCATTCTGACCGCCTCTTCCAGATAATCGATCATGATGAAATATCCGGTATCCAGGACGGTGCTCCCGGAAAGGACCTGAATCTGGTATTTCCCGTCGAAGACGAAGTCGTCCATATAGACATCCGCATAGAAATTGCCGTTGGAATCCTTCTTGCCGGTGTAGGTTTTTGAATCTCCCGTGCCGCCCCGGACCGTCCAGATCTTAAACTTGACGGAGGGAACGGAAGGATTGACATAAACAACCTTCCGCGAGAAGGTGCCTTTGCTGGTCGGAACGCTCAGGTAAGCCTTCGGCTTGAAATACTGGGTTTTGCTGGTCAGGGGCATTTCATAGCCGTTCTCAAAAACGACGGAAATATCAATATGATAATTGCCGCGGCTTCCCAGATGGTTGGCCGTATTGATCCAGCACTTGTAATGGTCGGTGGAATTGCCCTTAACGTGGTACCAGTAGATATCACTCTTATTGGCCTTGCACCAGACCGCGAACTTCATCTTCTTGATTTTCAGATTCGTCTTCGTGACACCCACGTTGACATAGAACTTCCCGTCGGTGCCGGCCGTGCTGCCGGTGGTCAGCTGATAGGAAATTTTCGGATCCACGCGGAACGTCGTTTCCTTTATAAAGCTTTCCTTGCCGACGGTCGGGGTCAGATAGGCGTGAACATGATAAAGACCCATGCCCGAATGCTTCTTCAGGGGAACCGTGCAGGTGTAGTTTCCGCCGTTTTTGCCGCTCCCGGTGTACCACTGGAGATCGTCCTGTCCGTTGACGTCGCTCCAGACCGCGAACTTCACCTCTTCAATGCCGAGCGGAGCTACCGTATTATTCAGTGTAATCGTATAGTTCTGGGAATCCTTCACTTTAGCCGACAGGGACGAAGCGGTGTCCCTCATCTCAAACGTTCTTTCGAAGAACTGGACTCTTTTTCCGCTGGTGTATTTTACAAAGGCCTTGACGTGGTAGGTGCCCTTATGCTTTCCGTGTTTTTTGATGCTGGCGGAGGCGCTGTATTTGTTCGTTCCGATCGCTTTCGCCGTGTACCAGACCAGGTCGCTTTTATCGGACCGGCACCATACGGCAAACTGTACGTTTGCCAGTTCTTTCGGACTGTAGACATCTCTCGCAATGATTTCGAAAGTGCCGGCGGGCTTATCCGCCTTGATGGAAAAGCTGCTGCAGGACGGAGTGCTGCCCGCAACCGTAAACTTTCCTTCCTGGACATAGTAAGGGGTTCCGGCAGCGTCAAAAGTATAGGCATGAACATTGTACTCGCCGGAACCGCTGTGCTTTTTCAGATCGGTGCTGAATGTCGCGCAGATTTTTTTCTTATCAAAGGACGCGGTATACCACTGAATATCATCCTGTCCGTTAGCGGTGCTCCAGACGGCAAACTGCACGTAGGCGGTTTTCGACGCGTTCCGGATATAATTTGCTGTAAAGGTATAGCCGGTGCTGGTCCGGGCAATCGTGACCTTCGGCTCCGGATTATTAACGGTCACAGAGGATCTGGCAACGATTTTGGACGTGCCGTCTTTATAATAGGCGACCGCGTAGATGGTGAACGTGCCCGTATGATCCTGATGGAGATAACGGTACATGGTTGCCTGATACGTGCCGTCGCTCTTCAGTGAGGTATTGTACCAGTGACGGTCACTGGTATCGGCCGCGTGCCAGATCTTCAGCCGGACCGCGCTCAGGTTCTTTACCGTATTCATGCCGGACACCGCAAAGGTGAAGCGGCCGACGTTCGCGTTGGAGGAAACCACGGAAATCTTCGCGGTAGCAGTGGCTGCCGCCTTCTGAACTTCCTGCTTCTTTTCTTTTTCCTCTTTTTCTTCTTTTTCTTCGGTGAGGGCTTCTTCTTCGGGTT
>CADBNG010000292.1 GCA_902795985.1 uncultured Lachnospiraceae bacterium | reverse complement strand
GCTGTGAAGCGTTCCCCGCACGGGCATCCTGCTGTGTTTTCACCCGCAGGTTACTTTCCTGCCTTTCTCGTTCCTGCAGATTCCGTTCCTGTAGTTTTCTTTCCTGCAGCTGCTTTTTTCCTCCGGATGCAGCCTGATAATTCTTCCCGGCCATCTTCACATCCGTTTTCTGGCGGGTGCTCTCTGCCCGGATTTGTCGTGCCGGGAGGGCTTTCCTGGCTGAAGCGGTTTTCCCTGCAATAGAAGTCATTGAAGCCTTGCTGTCAACCCGCATGACCATCTGTCTTGTCCGGATGTCCGCCTGTTCGATCTGCCGGAGCATCATCGGCTCAGGATGTCCACGAATCCGATACTCTCCTGTCTTTTCACTCTCTGCATAGGCTTCCGGATTATACATGGCCTGTTCCGGTATCTCCGCCGTTTCATATGGATTCCCGATTTTCCTGTCCAGTTTTTTCTCGATCTCCTCCATGATCTTTCTCTGCCTTGCCGGACTGTAGGAATCCCACTGCCTGCGCTGCGCGCTGCTTAGATACGACAGCATATACCGCTGCCTGATATTCATGCCCACAGCTCCGGGATCCGCACGAAGTCCGTCATTTCGTTTTCTGTAACCGGCGGCCGCTGCTTTTACCTTTGCCTGTGCCCTAGTGTTCCTCGTTTGTTTCACCATTTTTATGTTTCTCCTTCACCTGCTTTTTCCGGATATGGAAAAACCCCTTCCATTTCGGTCGGGGCAAGTGATATTTCCATCTGTACTTTTTCGGGCAGGGCTTCCATCTCCGCAAGTGCCATTTTCTTCAGTTTCCGCGCCTTCACCTTCTCGTGGAAGTTTGTATTGAATAGCTGATACATCAGGCTTTCCTTCGGCATTCTGGCGTCCATGGGAATGTATTTCTCACCGAATTTCAGAAGCCCGCAACCCGGGAATGAATTATCAACATATTCCAGGAGCGTATCCGAAATCCCCAGTACATTCCCGAGGATTTCCCGCTCCGCTTCATGCTGGCCGAGCAGCGCCGTAAACTCACTGTTATTCAGCATAGTCTGCACCGTCTTCGAAGAAAGCGCGTCCGCGATATCCTGCGTAATGGCAGTACACAGGCCGCCCATCTTTCGAACTTCCCTCCAGATCTTTTCCAGGTAGGCTGAAGAGAACCGGTCTCTTGCCAGATTATGGAATTCGTCTATGTAGAGACGGGTCGAAACGCCTTTCCTTGCATTGAAGGCAATCCTGGAGCGGATGTTTTCCAGCATGATCAGCGTACCGATCCCGGACTGTTCCTTTCCGAGATTCCCAAGGCCAAAGACTACAAAACGGTTATTGATGTTGACATTGGTTGGCTTCGCGAACATATCAAGACCCGTAATCAGGAAACGTTCCATGTTCAGCATCAGGTCATTGGCCCAGATCTCGTCCATGCCTCCCAGCATCTCGTAAAAATCCTTTAACGTCGGCGTCTTATAATCCTTCTCTTCCATATGCTCATACAGCTGCATGACACACCTGGTGATGATGGTCTTATACTCTGACCGGATTTCTCCTTCCAGGATCTGTGAGAAGATCCCGTTCATCAGATCCATCTTGTCAGAGAGGAAGTTTCTCTTGTTGCTCATGTATTTCATCGTCTCCGTGTCCAGGGGATTGATATAATGCTCCGCCTGCGCACCGAAATCAATGAACTGTCCTCCGAGATAATCGGCAATCTCTTTGTATTCGTTCTGCGGATCGATAATGATGATGACATCACTGGTCCCGAAGAACACCTGGATCAGCTCCAGCTTGGTGTACATGCCTTTTCCGGATCCGGAAACACCCAGGATAAAGCCGTTGCCGTTCTTTAAAGCTTTCCGCTCCCCGAACAGCACGTTCTTCGAAACCTGGTTGATCCCATAGAAAACGCCGCCCTTGTCACAGAGTTCACTCACCACAAAAGGTGTAAGCGCGGACAGGGGCTGCGTAAACATGGCGCGCATGACGGAGCAGTGCCGCACACCGATCGGAAGCGCCGTATCGACTGCCTCGATCTGCTCATAGTAAGCAGGCACAAATGAAAAGCCTTCGCCTTCCGCTACGGTCAGAAAAGAAAGTACATCATTTTCAAGCTGTGTCCTCGACGGTGCACTGATCACGGCATAAAGACCGACATAGAAGAACTTTTCATTGTTCTCGTTCATGATGTCGAGGTATCCTTCCAGTTCATCCTTCTCCCGGCGCTTGTCATAACTGATGTCACTTGACCAGGCCCAGGCTTTATTCCTGGTTTCCTGCTGTTTTTCAATCTCACGACCGTTCCTCAGAAGCTGGTTTGAGACCTTCTTCTTGGCTACCTCGGACGGAATGGCTTCCACATCGATGGTCAGGATCACATGATAGGTTCCGCCTGTCAGTTTCCTCAGCGTATCGGGATCAATGGCATTTGGCATCTTGGGGAGATACATCGCACGCACATACCGTTCGTCGATCTGCAGCGTCTTTCCGTCCTTCTCCCCGTAGTCCCCTTCCGCCTGGCGGACCATCCTTGGAGAGATATAGTCCTTCCAGTCCGCACGCCGGTGGATCATATCCTCAAAAGTAAAATCATAATCCGCCTCATGCCCCAGATGATAAAATGCATGAAGATATTTCAGCCTCTCCACTGCGTCAAGAGGAAGCAGAATGCTCCCGAGGCTTTTGAAATCCGCCATCAGATTTGCCTCTATGCTCCTGAAATAATCCCTTGCCTGCGACGCATCCTCTCTCCTGCAAGTGATCACAAACAGCCTTACCTGTTCAATTCCGCCGTTTTTCATGACACTCGCTTCCACATGTTCATTGATGGAAGAGACCATCTCCCGGTACCTGTTGTCCTGACAACGCAAAAAGAGCTCATTGCGCATTTTCTCCAGATCCCGGTTCGTATTCATGATCACGATCTTAAAGGATGCACCCATGGAATTTAAAAGCCTGCAGTAACGTTTCAGAGCTCCCTCCTTCTCAAAATCATCCATAGTAGCAAAATTCGCGTCTTCAAACAGATAGGCTTTGTCATAAAGCTTCTCTACCCCGTC
>CADBNG010000291.1 GCA_902795985.1 uncultured Lachnospiraceae bacterium | reverse complement strand
TCATATATCCCTCAGGCCGCGAAAGCGGCACCCCAAAAGGAGAGACGCCGCGGTCTCTCCTTTCTTTGTTCCAAAGGGGACAGTCCCTTTCGTCCCCTGCTCCGTCCCTTCCGGTCCGGGTCCGGAGGGGACTGTCCCCTTTGAACCCTTATTCTAAAAATGCTTTATAGGCCAGATATGTTTCGTACACGTCCGCCTTGGACGAGATTTCATACGGCGCATGCATGTTCAGGATCGCCGTTCCGAAATCGATGACGTCCATGCCGAGGTTGGCGAGAATATAGGCGATAGTGCCGCTGCCGCCTTCGTCCACCTTGCCGTTTTCGGCAAACTGGTAGGAGATGCCGGCACTGTCCAGACGGTTACGCAGCCAGGCAATGTATTCGGCGGTGGCGTCATTGGAGCCGACTTTGCCGCGGGAGCCTTTGTACTTGCTGATGACCGGACCGCAGCCCAGATATCCGCAGTTTTTCCTGTCCTGAACCTTGGGATAGTTCGGATCGAAGGCCGCGCTGACGTCGGAAGAAAGGACCCGGGATTTTGTGAAGGCGCGCCGGAGGGCAAGCTCGCTGTAGCAGCCGCAGACGTCCATCAGGTCCGCAACGGCATATTCGAAAAAGCGGGAGTGCATGCCGGTGGCGCCGACGCTGCCGATTTCTTCCTTATCGACAAGGACGACGGCGGTGGTGTATTCCGGAGCGGCTTTCTCCAGAAAAGCAAGAAAAGAAGTATAGGCACAGATGCGGTCGTCCTGCCCGTAAGCCAGGATCATGCTCCGGTCCAGACCGTGATCTCTTGCCGGACCGGCCGGTACGACTTCCAGTTCCGAGGAAATGAAGTCTTCTTCATCAATATCGTACTTTTCCTTTAACAGGTTCAGAACAGCACGACGCACGGAGTCTTTTTCCGCTCCGGGGGCCGGAATGCTGCCGGCGAGGATGTCCAGGCCTTCTCCCGTAATGGCTTCCGACATCTTCTTCTCCATCTGGGATTTTCCGAGATGGGGCAGCAGGTCGGAGATGCTGACCACCGGATCGCTTTCCGCCTCGCCGATGCAGACGGGGACGGTGCTGCCGTCTTTTTTGGCCACGATCCCGTGGATCGCGAGGGGAAGGACCGTCCACTGATACTTTTTAATGCCGCCGTAATAATGCGTGTCCAGCAGGGCCAGACCGGTATCTTCGTACAGCGGATGGGGCTTTAAATCCAGCCGCGGGGAATCCAGATGGGCGCCGAGAATGCGCAGCCCTTCGGAAGGGGCCTTCTTCCCGATCCGGAAGGCAATCAGGGACTTGCCCATCATGTCCGTATAAACCAGATCGCCGGCCTGCGGCGCGATTCCGCTTCCGATCAGGGCGTCCAGCCTTTTGGCTCCGGCGTTTTTCAGTCCGGTGATCAGGGAATTCACGCATTCCCTTTCGGTTTTGCAGACAGTCAGGAAATCCATATATCCCTTGCAGAAAAAGCGGATTTCTTCCTGGCTGCGGTCGCTGCGGTTCCATAAATTTTTGTTTTTCATTTTCTTTTATCCTTTTTTATCCGGCATTATTTGGCCCCGAACATGAGGACGTGAGGCACCCGGGCCTCCGCCTGCTCTTCGATGGACCAGCCGTATTTTTCCTGATTATACACATCGATCTCGTGGCACATGCTCATATAGACGCCCGGATAGACCGAGCCGGGGCCGCCCCGGGCGATGCACGGGATCATGAAACCTCCTTTGCGGATGGCGGGATGTGCCGTAACGGCACTGCCATTTCTGCCGGTATTTTATCACAGTAAGGGGGAACGAACAATGCGGGGACGGGACGGAGCACTTTTTTCTTTCCTGAGGCGAACAGAACCAACGGAATCCTTGTAAATACAGCACTTTCGTGCTATACTATTCGCTGTCTTTTTTGTTAGTTTTGTGTAATTACAGGAGCCTGCTATGAAAAAACTGGAAGATTATATGATCAGTATTCCGGATTATCCCGTACCCGGTGTCCTTTTCCGGGACGTAACGGGAATCCTGAACGAGGCGGACGGCATCCGGCTGGCGATCGACCTGCTGCAGGAGCAGCTGGAAGGTCTGGATTTCGACGTCATTGCCGGAACGGAATCCCGGGGCTTTATTTTCGGAATGCCGCTGGCCTATAACCTGGGCAAGCCCTTTGCGCTGATCCGCAAAAAAGGCAAGCTCCCCCGCGAGACGGTGGAAGCGTCCTATGACCTGGAATACGGATCGGCATCGATCGAGATGCACACCGATTCCGTCCGTCCGGGACAGAAAGTGGTCGTCATCGATGACCTTCTGGCCACCGGCGGAACGATGGAAGCGAGCATCAGCCTGGTGGAAAAACTGGGCGGGGAAGTCGTACGGATCCTGTTCGTGATCGAACTGGTGGATTTAAAAGGCCGGGAAAGACTGGCAAAATACGACGTCCGCTCCATCATTAAGTACGAAGGAAAATAAAAACGGCCGGACTGCGGAAGAAAACGGCAGACAAGCGTATGGAAGAAGCCGAAGCGAAGACAGTCGAATATACCACGGAGAATGTCCCGCTTACGGAAACCGAAACGGTTTCCGCGATTCTTCCTGCCGAAAAATCCCCCCTTATGCCGGCAAACCCGGAACCCGCGGCGGACCCGGAACCTTCGGCAGACCCGGAACCGAATAAGGAACAGGCAAAGGAAAGCGCTTCAGCGAAGGAATCCGTCTCCGCCAATTATGAGCGCAGAGTCGATCTGGGAATCGAGAATTTCGAGGATTTCACCGATCCGGACGATCTTTACCGGGAACTCATCAAGCGGGTGAAAAGATATCATCCCTCCGACGACGTGACGGTGATTGAGCAGGCCTATAAGATGGCCCTGCAGGCGCATCAGGAACAGAAGCGGAAATCCGGGGAACCCTATATCATTCATCCCTTAAGCGTGGCGATCATCCTGGCCGACCTGGAAATGGATAAGGAAACGATCGTCGCCGGCCTTCTTCACGACATCGTCGAGGACACGGAAGTCACGGAAGAGGAGCTGGAGGAAAAGTTCGGCAGGGAAACGGCCCAGATCGTGGACGGCGTTACCAAGCTGGGCGAGCTGAAGTATAAGGCCGATAAAATTGAAGAGCAGGCGGAAAACCTGCGGAAGATGTTCCTGGCCATGGCCAAGGATATCCGGGTCATCATCGTCAAGCTGGCGGACCGTCTTCATAACATGCGGACGCTCCAGTATATGACCCGTGAAAAGCAGAAGGAAAAGGCCGAGGAAACGCTGGATATCTACGCGCCCATCGCGCAGCGGCTCGGTATCTCGGCCATGAAGGTCGAACTGGATGACCTTTCCCTTAAATATCTGGATCCGGAAGCCTACTACAAGCTGGTCGAAGGCGTAAACGAGAAAAAGGACGAGCGGCAGAAGTACGTGGACCAGATCGTCGACGCCCTGCGCCATCATATGGAAGACGCGGGCATTAAAGCCGTCGTGAAAGGCCGCGTGAAGCATTTCTTCTCCATCTACCGGAAAATGATCAACCAGGATAAATCGCTGGACCAGATCTATGACCTGCTCGCGGTGCGGATCCTGGTGGATACCGTTAAGGACTGTTACGCGGCCCTCGGCATTCTGCATGAACTCTATACCCCGGTTCCGGGGCGGTTTAAGGATTACATCGCCATGCCGAAACCGAACATGTACCAGTCCCTGCACAATACGCTGATCGGGCCCACCGGCAAACCCTTTGAAGTCCAGATCCGGACCTTCGACATGCACCGGATCGCGGAATACGGTATTGCCGCCCACTGGAAATATAAAGAAGAATCGGACGGACGGACTTCCCACGGCAATCAGGAAGAAGAGAAGATGAACTGGCTGCGGCAGATCCTGGAATGGCAGCAGGACATGTCGGATAACCGGGAGTTCATGAATCTGCTGAAGAGCGACCTGAACCTCTTTACGGAGAATGTGTACGTTTTCTCCCCGGCGGGGGACGTCAAGACCCTTCCGGCCGGATCCTGCCCGATTGATTTTGCCTATATGATCCATTCCGCCATCGGCAATACGATGGTGGGCGCGCGCATTAACGGAAAGCTGGTCCCCATCGAGACCAAGCTCAAGAACGGCGACCGCGTGGAGATCATCACCTCGCAGAATTCCAGAGGCCCCAGCCGCGACTGGCTGAAGGTCGTGAAAAGCCCCACGGCGCGCAACCGCATCAACCGCTGGTTCCGCAACGAAAACCGTGAGGACAACATCCAGAAAGGTCTGGACATGCTGACCGGTTATGCCCGTTCCAAGGGAAAGAACCTGAACGGACTGCTGAAGCCGGAGTATATGAGCGCGGTCGTTTCAAAGTACGGTTTCCGCGACTGGGAGTCCGTGCTGGCCGCCAT
>CADBNG010000290.1 GCA_902795985.1 uncultured Lachnospiraceae bacterium | reverse complement strand
CCCCGGGAGTGGTTCATGTCGAGTTTACAACAGGCAGCGGGGAGTGGGCCCGTTACGAGTTCACCGAAGACGACTGATCGCCGGCAAAGCGGATGAACAATGAGGGGACCGTCCGGCGCTGGCAGTTTCGGGCAGCCGCAGCGCTGCCTTTTTTAAGATTGCCTTCCGAAAGGATGCGCCGGATTGCGGATGAAAAGATTGCCGATCTCGGGACGGACGGCTTTGACGTTTTTTACCGGGAAGAAAGCGCGCGGCCGATCGCGGAGGCGGATTATCAGCATATGATCCTGCACTGCCTGTTTTCCCACATGGCGCTGCTGAGCGGCACAAGCCGCGGGATCAGGGATCTGGCCTGCGATATGGCGGCGGAATATCTGCGCGCCGAGCTTTTCGCGCCGGCCGGCGCGGACGGCATCAAAAGACTGGTGACCGATCCGCTTCCGGAAGGGTGCGATCCCCATTCGGCGGCAGCCATCGCCCGGGGCCTGATGGAGCTGCGGGAGGATGAAACGGAGGAGCTTGCCCTCATGTTCCGGCGGGACGACCACCGGTACTGGTATGAAAAGCCCGAAGGAACCTTTCAGGAACGGAAACGCAGGCGCTTTGAGGCCTTTAAAAGGAAAAACAAAAAGCTTTCCGAAGAAGAGGCCTGGAGAAATTTCCTGGCGGAGCAGGTTCCAGAAGAATGGTCCGCCGCGGCAGAGGGCATCGGCGGAAGCTTTGGCAGCGCGCTGACCTATGGTCTGGAATGCGGAAGCCGGGAGGAGAAATACCTGCTCCGGAAAATCGGGAAATATGATTTTTCCCGGTATCTGAAGCGCTTTGCTTCCCAGAGAGAAGAGATGGTTTCCGATCCGGGCAGTTTTGATTATATCCCCTATTATTATGGCCTGAAGAATTACGGAAACCTGCCCTTTATCGAGCCGCTGGAGTACAGTGAAAGCAGCAAGGTGGAAGAGCTGGTGATCGCCATCGATACCTCCGGCTCCTGCCGGCGGGATACGTTGGAACGGTTTCTGGCGGAAATTGAAAAGATTCTGATGAACCGGGAGAATTTCTTCCGGAAAATGAACATCCATATTTTCCAGTGCGACGCCATCATTCAGGAGCACGCGGTAATCCGCTCCATTGAAGAATGGCAGGAATACCGGAAGGATCTGACCATCCGGGGAAGGGGCGGAACGGACTTCACCCCGGTTTTCCGGGAAGTGGAACGGATCCGTAAGGACGGCGGGCTGAAAAAACTGCGGGGCCTTCTGTATTTTACGGACGGCGACGGAGTATATCCGCGGGAGGAGCCCCCGTACGAGACCGCGTTTGTATTCACGAACGCCAAAGCACTGGAATACACGATCCCCGAATGGATCGTTAAGCTGTGTCTGGACGTACCGTCATATCAGCAATACTGGAAGGGGACCGGCCTATGAATATACGGCAGGCAAAGGAAGAAATCAAGCGCACCTATCGCGCGTACATGCAGAAAAAGGAAGACGGAAGCCCGGTGATTCCGCCGGAACAGCAGCGGCCGGTCCTGATGATCGGCCCGCCCGGCATCGGCAAGACGGCCATCATGCGGCAGATCGCCGAAGAGACGGGCTGCGGCCTGCTTTCCTATACCATGACCCATCACACGCGGCAGAGCGCCATCGGGCTGCCGTTCATTTCCCAGAGGGTCTATGACGGAAAAGAGTATTCGATCACCGAATATACGATGAGTGAAATCGTAGCGGCGATCTATGATTATATGGAAGAGACCGGGAAGACGGAAGGAATCCTCTTTCTGGATGAAGTCAACTGCGTATCGGAAACGCTGGCGCCGGTCATGCTGCAGCTGCTGCAGAACAAGACCTTCGGAAACCATAAGCTTCCTTCGGGCTGGCTGATCGCGGCAGCCGGAAATCCGCCGGAATACAACAAGTCCGTGCGGGAAATGGATATGGTCACGCTGGACCGTGTCCGGCATATGGAGATCGGCGCGGATCTGGATATCTGGCTGGATTACGCGCTGGAGAGAGGCATCCATCCGGCAGTCCGGACCTATCTGACCACCTGCCCGGACCATTTCTACAGGATCGATACAACGGACGGTGGGCAGGAATTCGTAACAGCCCGCGGATGGGAAGACCTTTCCGTCATGCTTACTTCTTACGAAGCAGCCGGCGATCCCGTGGATGCCGACTTTTTCCTGGAGTATCTCCAGCACACCGAAGTAGCTCATTCTTTTGCCGTTTATTACGATCTGTTCCGTCATTTTCTTCCACGGGAAAACGAAGATCTGGCGGACAGTCTGCTTGCGGATCAGGAGAAGCTTTCCGCCCTGCCGGCAGCCGGCTGCCTGGCGGTCAGTTCCCTGTTGTTCCGGGAGATCCGCTCCGGAGCCGGACGCTTTGCGGTCCGATACCGGCAGTTCCGGCGGTGCAGAGAACTGGTTTCCTTCCTGTCGGAGAAGACCGATATGCGGGACGAAGAGGTACGCGCGGATTTCTTTGAAACCCGGAAAAAAGCAGCTGCCCTGCGCGAACAGCACGGCCTGCTCACACCCGGTCAGGGGCTGCAGGAAACGCAGGTCCTTTACCGTATGGAACAGGAGTGTGCCGACTGGCTGAAGGAAGAAACCACGGAACCGTTCGGCGTCTATGAAGCCGCGATTCTGGAAAAAGAGAACGCAGAAATCGAAAAGGAAGCGTCCCGGCTTCTTTCCAAGATCGATGCGGCCTATGAAGTCCTGCAGGACTGCCCGCAGGGACAGAGCAGCCTTCTGTATCTGACCTCGGATCTGGGCCGGGATCCGGACGTCAAAGTCCTTCTGGAAGGGCGGAACTGCCCGGCGTTTGAGAAATGGGCGGCGGAAGTCTTTTCAGAAGAGGACGCTTAACAGGAGAAAGCCGCGCCAAAAAACGGCGCAGAAACGATAAACTGATCCTCCGGGGATCGTAAGGAGAAACCGGGCAATGAAAACAAACACGCAGTATCTTAAAGTAGATATCAAAGCTGTCGCGGCTATGATGATTACCGCTATCTGTGTCGGTGTTGTCTACATGTGGAGCGCTTATAAGGCAGCGGCGGAGGCTTATTATTCCTGGACTCCGGCATCGGCCAATATGGTTTCCTCCATTATGCT
>CADBNG010000289.1 GCA_902795985.1 uncultured Lachnospiraceae bacterium | reverse complement strand
TATCGAACGCAGGATCCGCCTGGAACTGACCGGCGACGTCCCCTTAAACGAGACTCCGGTCCGGAAACTGTTTACCGATGAAAACGGAAATACCGTTTATATTAAACGTGAAGATCTCCTGTCATATTCTTATGGCGGAAACAAAGTCCGTTTTGCGTACGAGTATTACAACGATATGATCGCGAAGGGCTGCGATGCCATGATCATCTACGGCGGATATACTTCAAATCTCTGCCGCATTCTTTCGCAGCTTTGTTACGAAAAAAATATTCCCTGCGCCATGGTCTACAATACAGATGACTCGGATCCCGCGCTTCAGACAATGAACGCATCCCTGATCAAAGCCTGCAATGTACAGGAATTCCGCTGTGATAAGACCGGTATCGCCGAGGCAGTGACATCTGCAATGAATTACTTCTCTGCAAGAGGTCTTACGCCTTACTACATTCACGGCGACTGCTACGGACGCGGCAATGTAACAACACCTATGAAAGCTTATGCCGACGTCTATTATGAGATCCTGAAGCAGGAGCACGAACTGGGTCTTCACTTCGATCAGATCGTTTTAGCCGGAAGCACAAACACTTCCCATGCCGGTCTGCTGGCTGCTTCCTTAAGCTGCGGAGACTCCCGCCCGATCCTGGGTATCTCTGTCAACCGCAAAGAAGCTCGTGCCAGAGAAGTCCTGGCTGAAGATCTGAACGAATACGCCGAAAAGCACCATCTTCACTATACCAAAGATCCGATTTCCGAGATCCGCTTTACCGATCGGTATCTCTGCGGAGGTTACGGCTCATACGACTCCTCCATCACCGATACCATCCGCCGGATCTACACCGGACACAACATCGGCCTCGACCCCTGCTATACCGGCAAAGCCTTCACCGGCATGCTCCGGTATATCGCCGAAAACAACATCAAGAACAGCACCCTCCTCTTCATCCACACCGGAGGAACCCCTCTGTTTCTGGACTACGCCAAAGAAACCGGCCTCATTTGACAGCCGGCATTTCTTAGTCTATGATAAATCAACACAAAGGGACAGTCCCTTTGTGTCGTTTTTTAACACAAAGGGGACAGGTCATTGTTCATTACGGATGTTTAACATCCCAAACCGGAGATTAAATTATGCTTGTTTCAATCGTAATTCCCTGCTACAACTCAGAGCACACCATTGAAAAGGTCGTGGATCTGACCATAGAAGAATTTAAAAAATATGACGGGTACGAGTGCGAGATGATCCTGGTCAACGACTATTCGCATGACCGCACTATCGATGCGATCTGCCGTGCCGCGAAAAAGTACCCGAATGTGACCGGCGTGAATCTGGCAAAGAACTTCGGCCAGCATGCTGCCATCATGGCAGGCCTTCACTATGTGAAAGGGGACCTGGTCATGGCCATGGATGATGACATGCAGAATCATCCTTCCCAGATCCGGCAGTTCCTGGAGAAAGAAAAAGAAGGTTACGACGTGATCTTCGGTGTTTTCAAAGAGCGCCATTTTTCTAAATGGAAAAACTTCACCGGCGCTGTCAGCCGCGCGCTGCTTTTCAGACTGATCGACCGTCCGAAAGACATCCAGATGGGCAGTTTCTGGCTCGCCAGACGCTATGTCATCGACAAAGCCCTGGAATATGAAGGAAACGGCGCGTTTGTCCAGCTGCTGTTCTTCCGCACGACTCACAATATCGCCAACATCGAGATCGACCATTTTGACAGAGAAGTCGGCTCCTCCAACTATACGTTCCGGAAAGGGATCCGTCTTTTCCTGTCCATGATCAACTACTCCGATGTCCCGCTGAAATTTGCAACTTATCTAGGCGCGCTGTTTGCCGCAGTCGGCGTCATCGCCGCGGTCATTGTCCTGATCATGAAGATCGTCAATCCCGCCATGCAGGCCGGCTGGCCTTCCATGATGTGCACGATCCTGTTTCTTTTCGGAATCGCCTTTATGATCATGGGCGTTCTCGGCGAATATATCGGCCGTGTTCTTTTCACCGTAAACCGGTCTCCGCAATATGTAATACGGGACGTCATCACACAGGAAAATTCAGATATGATAAAAATGCCGGAGCGCTGACGCTCCGGTTTTTTTAGTTTCTTATTTCTTTTCCATTCTGTAAAAGAACAAAACGATCTTTTCCAGGATCCTTTTCAAATGGATCTGGATCTCTTCATGGGGTCCGAGTCTTCCCACCAGAATGCTGGCGATACCGGCTTTCTTTGCTCCCCAGATATCCGTAAAGATCTGATCGCCGATAAACAGCACTTTTTCTTTCGGAAGGCCCATCAACTCACAGGATCTCAGATAATGTCCGGGCGATGGTTTATGAGCATCAAAAACATACCGGCTTCCGACAGCCTCCGCAAACGGCTGAACACGGGGTTCCTGATTGTTTGAGATCAGACAGGTGTCAAATCC
>CADBNG010000288.1 GCA_902795985.1 uncultured Lachnospiraceae bacterium | reverse complement strand
GCACGGTCCGGCGCTGCTGCTGGTTGCCATCTGCGTGGGCGTGATGTGCGGCATCGTCAACGGCCTGATCATGAACTATCTGAAGATCGACCCGATCATCACTACGATCGGTACTTCTCTGATGTTTCGAGCGTTGGCGTACATCATATCCGACGGCAACATGATTACCGTAAGCGACAATTTCATCAAGTGGATCGGACGCGGAAGAGTGATCGGCCTCCCGGTCATGATGCTCTTTATGATCATCGTCTATGTAGTCATCGGTACAGTACTGAAATATACACGCTTCGGACGAAATGTCATTTCCGTCGGCGGCAGCAAGGAAGCGGCCTTCCTTTCCGGTATCAATGTCAAGAAGACGCGTGCGATCGCCTTCATGATCTCCGGTTCCTGTGCCGGTATCGCCTCGCTGCTGTATATCGCGCAGGGTTATGTGGCGCAGCCCAACCAGGGCAACGGCGCCGACCTTGACTGCATCGCAGCCGTCATCATCGGCGGTCTGTCTGTGGCGGGCGGCAAAGGCAATGTTGTCGGAACGCTGCTCGGCATGCTGTTCTTCGCGGTGCTGGCCAACGGCATGAGCCTGCTGAGCATGGACAGCTACGCCCAACAGCTCGTCAAGGGTGCGCTTCTGCTCACGGCTGTCTACATCGACATCGTCCGCAACAAGAAGGGCAAGTAAGCCACGATCTCAAATAGGAAAAAGCCTTATACTGTCTGCACAGAAAAGTGCATTCATGATAATAGAAAGGACATTAATACTATGAAACCCACAAAGAAAGCATGTGAGATGACAGCGAAAGAACTGGGGCGCTATATCGACCAGTCGGTCCTCAAACCGGAGTTTACTCAGGATGACATCCGTAAATATATCCAGGAAGGCATCGATTACAACTGCGCAACGGTCTGCATCAATCCGGCCTCACTGCCAATTGCCCGCGAGCTTTGTAAGGGTACGAATACCGGGATCTGCGTCGTATGTGATTTCCCGTTCGGTCTGTCCACAACGGAATCCAAGGCCATGCAGGCGGAACTGATCTGCCGTGACGGGGATATCGAGGATCTGGACATCGTGGCGAACTACGGCTGGATCCGTTCCGGCCGCTGGGATGATGTCCGGGCAGATATCAAGGCAGTCGCGGATGTCTGCCATAAGTACGGTACGAATCTGAAGGTGATCTTCGAAGTGGATGCCCTCACGCTCGACGAGGTGAAGAAGGCAACGGTCACGGCGATCGAGGCGGGCGCAGACTTCGTAAAGACGTCCACCGGCTTCTTCACCGGCGGGAAGAACGAAGGAGCGACCTATGAGGTGATCCAGGCCATGATGGACGCTGCCGAGGGACGCTGCAAGATCAAGGGCGCCGGCGGCATCCGCGACAGAGAGAAGTTCCTCCGCCTGATCGACATGGGTATCGACCGTATGGGCATCGGCTACAAGTCGACGGCCAAGGTACTGGGACTGGACAAATAAGACACTCGTTTCCAAGGAGGGAAAAGTATGGGAAATTCCTATGATTTCCGCGTAGGCTTTCAGCCGTTCAACCTGATGCCGCCGGACGGCACGCCTCCCGGCATGGAGTCCTATCGGTGGACGATCGAAGAGTGCGGCAGGCTCGGCGCACGCGCGATCTCTCTGTTCCCCAATCTGATTCCGCGCGATCTTACCGCCGCCACGATCGGCGAGATGAAGGCGATGGCCGAAGAGAAGGACGTCCGCTTCATCCTGTATCCGTTCACGGTGTGGGGACTTGCCGGACTGCCCATGCGGGTGGCTTCTTTCGGTGCGGCAGGAAAAATGATGGGGGCGGAAGGCCCGGACGACATCCCGGACAAGAACGCTGCGCGCAAGGGCGTGGAGAACACGCTGCGGCTGGCGGAGGCTCTGGGAGCAGAGATCCTCTGCGCCGGCTACGGGCAGTCCAGCGTGGCGACCAGCCGCTGGAACAAGAAGCACCCCTTCTCCGAACAGAAGAAATTCATCGTGGCGAATCTCCGCGAAATGGCGGATATCCTCAAAGGAACGCCGCTTACCCTGGCCTACGAGAATCACTGCGATTTCAAGGGCCGCGAGATCGCCGAGATCCTTGAGGAAGTCGATTCGGAGCATGTGCGCTCGCTCTACGACTTCGGGAACGGCGCCGTGGCCTGCTGCGATCCGATGGAGGATGTGGACTATCTGGCTCCGTATGCGGTGGCCGCCCATTTCAAGGACTTTGCCGTGGTCGACAATCCCCTGCGCACGAAACTGTATCCGGATATGCCGCTGACGGTGACCGGATGCTATCTGGGCGACGGCTTTATCGATTTTGATCTGATCCTCCGCACGCTGATCGAAAAAGCACCGGAGCCCCGGGGGATGATCCTGCTGGCAGAGCCGGCGTTCAAGCTGCCCACAAACGACGCCGAGAGGGACGACCGGGTGGAATACAACCGGAAGATCTCCAGACAGTACGTACAGAAAATGCTGGAGATCGTGGAGCGCTATTAACGGCAGACAGGAGACTATTCTATGAAACCACTAGGACTTGGCGCGATCGGCTCCGGCGAGATCGCCATCAATTCAATATTCAAACATCTGAACCTGCACGATACGGACGACAAGGTCTTTCTGGCCGCGGTCTGCGACCCGGTCGAAGGCCGGGCGAAGGCCATGGCGGAACAGTACGGGATCCGGAATTGGTATATGACGGACGACGAGCTGCTCGCCGACCCGGCCGTGGACGTCGTGTCCATCTGCTCGCCGATCCGCTTCCACTACGAGCAGGGACTCAAGGCGATCCGCGCCGGCAAGCATGTGCATTTCAACAAGACCATGGCCATGACCACCGCGGAGGCGGACAAGCTCATCGCCGAGGCCGAGAGGATGGGCGTCAAACTCTCGGTGTCTCCCGGCATGATGGGATGGAAAGCCAACCGGATCCTGCGGAAAGCGTATCTGGAAGGACAGTTCGGACAGGTGACTTACGCATTCGGAGGCGTCCGCGGCGTACTGCGCTATCATCTGAGAGAAGAATACCGCCATGACAATTACGGCTCGGAGCCGCTGATCCCGACCTGGTACTACAAGCTCCCGGACGGAGGCCCGCAGTACGACCACGCGCCTTACGGACTGACGTCGATCACCGGCATCCTGGGTCCGGTCAGGCGGGTGTCCTGCATGGGAGGCCAGCTGCAGAAGGAGTTCCGCTTCGGAGAGAAAGTCATCGAAAGCGAAGTGGATGACAACTTCGCCTTCCTGCTGGATTTCGGCAATCACGTCCACGGCCTGTTCTTTTCCGCTCTGGCGGGCGGAAAGAACATGTTCACGCCGAACATTTACGGTACGGACGGAAACTACATTGACGGCAAGCTGAACGATCAGGCGCTGTTTGACAATCCTTACGCCTCATTCTCCATCAAGGGCATCCCCCTGGAGCACATGAAGCTTCCGGAACCGCACGTGTACGGGGACATGATGCAGCTGATCGACTATATCCATTTCGGCACCAGGCCGATCGCCTCGGCCGAGCAGGGCAGACACGTGCTGGAGATTGTGGAGGCCGGGTTCGAATCCATGCGGACGGGAAAAGTCGTGGAGCTGAAGACCAGCTTCGATCCGCTCAGCCTGGAAGACCTCCGGGACGACTGAAAAACCAGATGATTATGCCGCAGTTCCCTACCCAAACGGGCACTGCGGCATAAGACACATTTCGCAACAACAGAGAGGAGATATCCTTATGAAGATCATACAGGTCGGAAGCAGCGGATGGGCCGCCGGCTGGCTGGAATACATCCACAACGAGCCGGAAGCGGAAATGGTCGCGATCGTCAGCCGCGGAGGGCCGAAATTCGAGCAGACCAAAGAAAAATGGCAGATCCCGGACGAGATATGCTATACTGATTTTGACGAGGCTCTCAAATGCGAAGCGGACCTGGTCATCGTGGCCATGCCGCACAAGTACCACATCGAATACGCAAAAAAGGCGGTCCTGGCGGGGAAAAACGTACTGATCGAGAAGCCTCTTTCGGATAATCTGGACGAAGCGAAAGCGTTCCTGAAGTTCATGGAGGGACGCAGGGAAAAAGCCTTCGTGAGCCAGAACTACCGGTTCCGGCCGCAGCTCTGGCAGATGAAGGCGTCCTTCGGCGAGGATAATATCGGCGAGCCGGCGTGGGCGAACGTGACCTTCCGCCACGGGCTGACGAATGAGAAATTCAGCGAGAAGACGGCCTGGCAGAGAAAGGACTGGCGTCTGGAGCAGACGAGCCTTCTTCTGCTGGAGGTGGCGATCCATCACTTTGACATGCTTCGCTTTATCTCCGGGTCGAACGTGAAAAACGTCTACGCCCGCGGATGGAATCCCGCCTGGAGCGATCTGAACGGCATCGGTTCGGCCTTTATCCTGCTGGAGTTCGAGAACGGCTTTAAGGCGAACTACTCCGTGACGGAAAAGTCGATCGGCTTCCCCTGCGGATATCAGGCAAACTGGATCATGCAGACCGACAAGGGAGCCGTCATCTGGGAAAACGATGAGCCGAACCGTCTGGACATGTCGCTCGGGCTCGAAGGCCATCTCTGCGAGGATTTCTATTTTCCCGGTAAAGACCGCGCCGGCGTGCTGCGGGAAGTCATGAACGAACTGAACGGGAAGGAAGGCGCCGTTCCGACGGTGTTTGACAACATAAATTCACTGGCGATCAGCTTTGCGGTCCTGAAATCCATTGAGGAGGACCGGACGGTAGAACTGAGCGAAATACTGTAAGCGAGGTGCGATATGGCGGATAAAGAAGTGCGCGTCGGCATAATCGGAGCCGGTACGGTTGCGCGCCGCAACCAGATCCCGGCGTTCCTGGTGTGTGACCGGGCGGAAGTCGTGGCCGTGTTTGACCGGCACATCGAACGGGCGGAGGCTCTGTGCAAACATTTCGGCATCCCGAAAGCTTATTCCGATCTGGGGGAGCTGCTGGCGGATCCGGAGATCAACTGCGTGAGCATCTGCACGGGCAACGTCTCACACGAGAACATCGCGCTGGCCGCGATCGAAGCGGGAAAACATGTGCTGTGCGAAAAGCCCATGGCCATTACCGTGGAGCAGGCGGAACGGATGGCGCGCGCGGCCGAGGAGAAGGGCGCCATCTTTATGATGGCCTTCGTCAATCGTTTCCGCCAGGAAAGCATCCTGATCAACGAATTCCGCGAGCAGGGACGCTTCGGAGAGATCTACCACGCACGCTGCGGATGGATCCGGCGCCGCGGCACCCCGTCGGGCTGGTTCACCTCGAAAGCAAAATCCGGCGGCGGCGCGGTGCTCGACATCGGCGTGCATGTCATCGATCTGACCTGGTATCTGATGGGGCGGCCGAAGCCGGTCTCCGTCAGCGGCGTTACGCACAGACGCATCGGCAGCTATACCTCGCGGAGCGTGGCCGGATGGTCGGCGGTCGGCGTCCAGGACGGAGTGTTTGACAACGAAGAGGCCGCCAGCGCGCTGGTCCGCTTTGAAAACGGAGCGTCCCTGTCCGTCGATATCAGCTGGGCGATCAACGGCAAGGAAGAAGGCATGTTTTCCAAACTCTACGGCGAGAAAGCTGGGGCAAGCGTCCTTCCCGCCGTGATCTACGGCGAAGAAAACGGTTTTCTCACGGACGTTGAGCCGGTTCTGGCCGTGGAGAACAACTGGCAGAATGCTTTTGAACGGGAGATCGCGCACTTTGCCGACTGCGTCATCCATCACCGGACGCCTTTGTCCGGCGCGCAGGACGGTCTGACCGTGCAGCGCATGCTCAACGGCATCTATGAATCGGCAGAGCAGGGAAAAGAAATCCTGCTGTAAAAAAGCGAGGAGGAAAGCATGGGCGAACTCAGATTTCCCGAGGGCTTTCTGTGGGGTGCCTCGGCGGCGTCCTTTCAGGTAGAGGGAGCATGGAACGAGGACGGCAAGAGCGAAAGCATCTGGGACCGTTTCTGCCGCACGCCCGGGAACGTTGCCAATTTCGATAACGGCGATGTGGCATGCGATTTCTATCACCGCTACACCGAAGACGCGCGGATCATGGCCGAGCTCGGTCTCCAGATACAGAGAATGTCCATTTCCTGGCCCCGCGTGATTCCCGACGGAAAAGGCGCCGTGAACCGGAAAGGGCTGGATTTCTACCGCCGCGTTGTCGACGAGATGCTGGAACAGGGCGTCAGGCCGTTCCTGATGATGTATCACTGGGATCTTCCCCAGTGCCTCCAGAACCAGGGCGGCTGGCTGAACCGCGACACGGCGTGCTATCTGGCAGAGATGGCGGACGTGATCTTCCGCAGCTTCCCGCAGGAAGTCCCCCTGTGGGGAACGATCCTTGAGCCACAGATCCACGCCTATCACGGGCACTGGGACGGGAAACACGCCCCCGGCATCAGGGATTTCTCCTCCGCACTTCTTGCTGCTCACAATCTGCTGCGGGCGCACGGCATGATGGTCGACGCTTTCCGCGCGTCGGGCTCGGACGGAGAGATCGGCATAACCAACTACCTGCCGTTTCACTACCCGCTGACGGACAGCGAGGAGGACAAAGCGGCCGCGCGCCGCTGGGACGGATGCTGGAACCGCTGGTATCTCGACGCGCTGTTTCACGGCCGCTATCCCGAGGATATGCAGCAGTGGTACAGAGAAAAAGGAATCGTTCTTCCGGAAATCCGAAGCGGGGACATGGAACTGATCTCCCGCACGACCGATTTCCTGGGCCTGAACTATTACTACAGTTACTTTATAGGAGACGGAGAAGACCGCTGGCCGCTGTGCGTGAATTCGGTGCGTCCGGCAGACAGAGAGTACACCGCGATGGGATGGCCGGTCTGCCCGGACGGCTTTTACGACGATCTGATGCGCTGCTGGCGGGATTACGGCAAAAAGATCATCGTCACAGAGAACGGAGCCGCTTTTGAAGATGTGGTCTCGGAAGACGGAACGGTCCACGATCCAAAGAGGATCGCCTATCTTCGCGAGCATCTGAAAGCTCTGCACCGGGCGATCCGGGACGGCGCAGATATCCGCGGATATCTGGTCTGGTCCTCTTTTGACAATTTCGAGTGGGCGCTGGGCTATGAAAAACGCTTTGGCCTGACCTATGTGGATTATCCCACCCAGAGACGGATCATCAAGGACAGCGGAAAGTGGTACGCCAAAATCATCAGACAGAACTCTTTGACGGAGGAGGATCAGACGGATGGTTAAAATCGTTGTGAAATTCAAAATTCTGCCGGGCGTGGAGGAACAGTACCTGGCGGATCTGAAGAAATGCATCCTGGCTACACGGGAAGAGCCGGGCTGTGTCGAATACACGGCGTTCTGGAATGCGGAGGAACGGGTTCTGACACTGTTCGAATGCTTTGCGGACCGGGAAGCTGCCGAAAAACACCTGAGCTATCCGCATTTTGCCGTAGATTTCAAAGCCTTGAAGAAATACTATGACGGCAAAGCGGTGGCGGAGCGATATGAGGATCCGATCGTATGACGGCCTCCATCAGCGCTGCCAAATCCTTTATCAGCCGGACGGGAATCGGACCGAACCAGACGGATGAGAAGGCTTTCGTGCGAAGCTTCCAGCAGGAGATGATGCGGGGAGTCGCGCGCGAGACAAGCACGCTGGCCATGATCCCGACCTATCTCTCGTCGGAAGGGCGCCTGAAGCCCGGAGACGCCGCCATAGCGGTCGACTTCGGCGGCACGAATTTCCGCACGGCCCTCGTCAGCATTCAAAAGGACGGGGTCCGGCTGGATGAGTACAGCGTCCGTCCCTCGCCGGGGAAAAACGGACCGATGAAGTGGGAGGCCTTTCTCGACTTTACGGCGGACTGTGTGCGCCCGCTGCTGAGTTACTCTAACAAGATCGGCCTGTGCATTTCCTTCCCCACGACGATCACGCCGGAAGGAGACGGTCTGATCCATCACTTCACGAAAGAGATCGATATTACCGGTTATGAAGGCCGCGAGATCTGCCGGGATCTCAAAAATACGCTGTGTCTGCCGGAAGCCAACATGAAAGCGATCAACGACACGACGGCTGTCCTGCTGAGCGCACGATCGGCCGGAGTGGAAGCATCCGGGATCCTTGGCCTGATCGTGGGCACGGGAACCAATATCTGCTGCCAGATGGAGCGTTCGACGCTGGGCATCGCCGGGATGGGCCGGATGATCGTTGCGATGGAAAGCGGAGGCTTTCTGTCGCCGGACCGGACGGAACTGGACCGGCTGATGGACGCCGATACGCTCGCACCGGGCGTCTATCCGGAAGAGAAGATCGTGGCAGGGGCTTATCTCGGCAAGCTCTGCAGCTTCGCCCTGAGGGAAGCAGCCAGACAGTCGCTTTTCTCCGCCCGGACATGCGATGCGCTCGCCGGGGCGGAAGATTATACGACACCCGAGATGGACGCTTTCGGAAACGAGAGGATCGAACTGGGCGCTTTCTCCGATGCGGCCGACGCGGCGACGGCACAGGAGATCGTCCGGACGGTCTTTGCACGAGCCGCGAAACATGTCGCGCTGTCGGTCGCGGCCACAGCCGACGCAACGTTGCAGCCCGGAAGCAGTCTGACCGTCTCTGCAGACGGATCGGTGGCTCTCAGGAGCGAACTCTTCCGCGCGCCGTTCTTTGCCTACATGGAGGAATTTTGTGCCGGACGGGAGCTGAACTATGTGACAATGGAAAACTCGACTCTGATTGGAACGGCAATCGGAGCGCTGATCAACGAATGAAAGGCGGAGCAGAATGAAAGAAATCTTTGAACGCGTAAGTATCCGAAAGTATCAGGACCGGCCGGTCGAAAAGGAAAAGATCCTTGCTCTCCTCCGGGCGGCCATGGCAGCTCCGTCGGCAGCCAATCAGCAGCCGTGGGAATTCTATGTCGTGACGGATCGGGGCCTTATTGAGGCGCTGTCCAAAGTGACACCGCATACAGCCGTGGCGGCGAAAGCTCCGACGGTGATTGTTTCGGCGTACAGGGAGAAAGTCCTGGCACCTTCCTACGCGCAGATCGATTTGAGTATAGCGATGGAGAATCTGTGGCTCAGCTGTGCGGAGCAGGGATTGGGCGGAGTCTGGATGGGCATTGCCCCGCAGGAAAAACCAATGCAGGCGGTCGAACAGATTCTGCAGTTCCCTGAAGGCTTGAGAGCCTTTGCGATATTCCCGGTCGGCTATCCCGATGAGACACGTGTTCAGCAGGACCGGTTCGACGAAAGCAGGATCCATTTTTGCTGAATGATATTCTGCACAAGTAAAGGACATTCCTCCACGACTTCGTACCAGTCGAAAGGAATGTCCTTTTTTCTGGTTCTTCACGAAACTTTAGGGGAGGAAAGTCTAACAGAAGGGATAGCGAGGAAGCGAATAAGCGTGAAGAAGTAGCTATCGTCAGGGTAACCATAGCCAATACGTTTGGAGACTTTGATCTTGTTGTTCAAGCCTTCGAACATAACCGTACTGATTGGGCAGACAGCATGGGAAACTAAACCACCCAACTTAACTCCAGGACGACCATGCTCTTCTTTTAATATCTTATTTTCTTTTTCTCCCTAAAGTCGTGAAGATCCTTTTTGTTTTATTGATATTGAATTACTTGCTCCTGAATTCCATGAATCTTGAATCCTGCTTTTCATGACTCCAGAATCATGATTTTCATGAGTCTTGACCTGTGATTCTTCATGAGTCTGGAATGAGTTATC
>CADBNG010000287.1 GCA_902795985.1 uncultured Lachnospiraceae bacterium | reverse complement strand
TCCTCGCTGCCCATCATCATCCCGAGAAGTTCCTTCTTCTGGCAGGTCACGGTGCAATCCGCTTTATCATCCGTGCAGTCTTTATAGATAAGCGTTACACCTGAAAGCCGTTTGATAAAGAACGAATCCTTTGTATCTTCGATCGTCAGATTCATCGTCAGATCATCTTTTTCCGCCTCGACCGCATCCGTGCAGATCCGGATAAAGTCCAGCATCATTTCCGGTGTCATGGCAATTCTGGAATCTTCCCCGCCTTTTGCCGTTACCGCATTAACGGCCTGATTGCCCTGCCGGAGTTCCAGTGCCGCTGTCAGATACGCGTTTCTCCAGGTGCCGCTTTCGGACTGATACCCAAGCTGTTCCAGCGCGTCGGCGCAGAGGCTGCGTGCCTCCTGGTTCTTTGGATCGGCAAAAACAATCTGATTCGTTACCTGGGCAACCCACTGGTACTCTCCTTTTTCATAGTCCGCCCGGGCCATTTCCAGCACCTTGTCCACATCTCCCAGGTATTCAACCCACTTTTTCGCTGTTTCCTCCGGCGCAAGAGGATTTAAGTTCACGGGATTGGCATCGTAGAATCCCAGATACTTCTGATATACCGCGCGCACATTGTGGGAAAGCGTTCCGTAATACTGACGTGTATACCAGACTTTATATAATGCTTCCGGAAGTTCAATCATGTTGGATATTTCATTCGGCGTATACCCGAGGTTCATGTAATGAAGGGTCTGGTCATGAATAAACTGATAGGCCGCCGCCGTGTTTTCCATATATTCGTTGATCGTATCCTGCCCCCAGTGCGGCCAGTTATGGGACTGGAAGACAACCTCGGCCTTGTCCCCGAAAAGCTGCTTCGATTCCAGAATGTACGATGCCCATGCCGCAGCATCCCGCACTTCCGCGCCTCTTAACGTATAAAGATTATGCATGGTGCCCGTACAGTTTTCAGCCATCCAGAGTCCTTTATATTTCGGAAAATACGCGTTCATCTCCGCCGGCGCTTCCGTACCGGGTGTCAGCTGAAACTGGATTTCCAGGCCATCGATCGTTACGGTTTCGTTTTTACTGACGGTATAAGTCGGAGCAATCAGGCCCGTATGGCCAACCGACTGCCCAAGTCCGATACCCATGGCCATTTTGCTGTCCTCGCCCGGCTTTAAGAGGGCGCCGTACTGGTACTGCGCTCTGCGCCCCATGGCTGTTCCGGCATAAATGTTTTCGCTGACGGCATGTTCCAGGAAGCCCTCCGGCGCCAGAATGGCCACCTTGCCCGAATCCACCTGTTCCTTTAAAGAAAGGGCTGCATCTGCCGCGTCTTCCCGGTCAATCAGGCCAAGGATGCCTCCGTAATGGTCGATATGGCTGTGGCTGTACAGAACAGCTTTGATATCCAGCTCGCCGAAGTGCTTTTCCATCAGGGCTTTTGCTTCCTGCATGTCTTCGGTGCACATCAGGACGTCAAAGACGATCCAGCCGTTATCCGTACGTATAAACGTGGCATTCGCCATGTCATAGCCCCGGATCTGGTAAATTCCCTCGCAGACTTCAAACAGGCCTGCGTACGAATTGTAGAGGGTGTTTCTCCAAAGGCTCGGATTCACCGTATCCGGTGCTTTTTCCAGCTCTTCCGTAAAGGAATAATCCGCGACGTTCCAGACTTCATTTCCGTCCGAATCATAGATCACGAGACTCTCCGGCGCCTCAATCAGTCCTTTCAGCGCATTTTCCTTTTCTCTTTCATCATCAAAATCAAGCTTTTCATAGTATTCCTCATTTGCCTTCTTCGTGTAATCCGTTGCGGGATTGCCGTCTGCGGCAAATGCCGTAACGCTCATCGCTGCGGCGGCAAGCGTCACGCATAAGGACATTGAAATGGTCTTCCAGTAAACTTTTTTCTTTCTGCGCATGTTCCTGATTCCTCCCATTTTATTGATTGTTGATTGAAAGTCTCCTCTTCGTAACCATATGAAAAAGCGCTGTGATCGTAGCATCACTGCTGAGATCCCGTAAATTCCCGTATCAGCATTTTTTTCAAAATCTGCAGTTCCCGCTCCGGTTCCGATTCATTCAGATAGACCAGGCCTACCGCATACCGCGTGGCTGCTGCCAGCATCAGATGAACGGAAACCGAAAAGGCTTCACGTACTTTGGTCTCTGTGCTCAGTGTCCCGTCCGTCATTCCGGCTGCGATATCGGAAGCGAACCGGTCTTCCAGCGCTTTAATCTCCCCGATATAGCCGGCCTGCAAATCCTGATCGATCTTTTCGTTCATCATATAAATATTGAAAAACTGATTGAATCTTAAGATATCCTTGTGATTCTGATAAAGGTCCGTGAAAGAATCCAGCAGCCGTTCAAAAATTTCGGATACCGTTTTCCGGGTGGTATCACTTTTTTCAAAGCTGCTGACATATTCCTCAATATACTTCTTCCAGCTCCGCGTTCCGACGGCAATCACCAGCTCCGGTTTCGTATTATAGTAACGGTACAGGGTTGCGATTCCGATCCCGGATGCTTCCGCGACCTCCGACATTTTCACCTTTTCAATCGAACGGTCCGCGAACAGCTGAAAAGCTGTTTCAAGAATCCGTTCTCTGGTCTTCGCCATCATGGCTGCGTCTTTTTCAGTATTTCTTCCCATAGAACTCCTCGTTTGCAAATGATGATATGTCATCTATCGCGATATGCATCATATCATCATTTAAATGCGCTGTCAATTCAAAGGAGAGCTGCCCAAAAAATGAACAGCATCCTTCAACCGGCCAGTAAACGTATAGCCTCTTAATGATTGGCAAACCGGACGATCAAATGCCCCGTGCGTCCCCGGCGTCAGGCGTCGTCCCGCTCAGCCCTTCACTCGTACTGACAGTGGCCGATCAAGATGTATTGGC
>CADBNG010000286.1 GCA_902795985.1 uncultured Lachnospiraceae bacterium | reverse complement strand
GTCTGATGTGGTGCCATCGCTGATATATATCAAAAGATTCATCAGCTCCGGCGAAACGTCACTGGCATCGCCCCGGGTGCAGAGGAAAATCTTCTCCGCTTCATCCCCTAATTCGATTTCCTTGTTCTCCGCGCAGAAATTGCGGAAAGTGTACCGGTGCAGACCGTGGTCTTCAAGCAGGCGGAACCGGCAGATGAAAATAATGAGGCTCCGGCCAAGCGCTCCGTATTTTTCGCCGCGCTCGAGCGTCTCCTGATCAATCATGCTTTGAGAATAGCGAACGCGTTTTGCGAGCGCCGGCTGTCGGACGTTCTGCATTTCGATATCATAGATGACCGACTCATCATCCTTTGCGAAAACGTCGAAGCGGACGCCCCGGCCGCCCGGAGTGATCTCGATCGCGTTTTGCCTGTTCAGGCGAACGAGTTCTCCGACGTCACGTTCGGTTATTCGGATCAATACTTCCCGGCAAAGTTCCGGATTGCTCTGCAGTACTTTGCAGAACATAAAATCGTCGCTGAAGCACAGCTGGTCATAGGATTTTCCTGCCATATGTTTCCCTCCGTTCCGTTTTGTACGCAGGGAAACAACCGCCATTTTGCGGTTTTTGCCAAAAAAACGTTCTCTTCGCAAGCCTCCCTGCTTATTCAGTTGTTATAAGCAAGGATTTCTGTAGAGATCCTCCGGAATTGCACCGGCTTCTACATTCGATGCGGCCGCGCCGCAGAAGACTTGCTTGATTGTATTGTAGCAAAGGGGTATTAAAAGCGCAAGAAAAATTTTCGTTATACTGTATTCGATTCGTATTTACATTCTATTCGTAATCTGCTATTATCATCTCAGCGCTGCCGTAACGGCAGGCGGTCAGCCTCCGAAGGGAGGTGTTGTGATGAGTGTTATGGACTTGATGACTGTATTAAGTTTTGCGCTCACCTGTTTTACAGCCGGATTTTACGTTCGGAAGCATCAAAAAATGACCGCTCCAAATGCAAGGGTGTCGGTCATTTTTTGACTAATACTCGAGGCTGACCGTCTATCGGCAGCGCTTTTGTATCTGTAGAGTATCACGTGCCGCCTTTTCTGTCAATTGCTCCGGGCCGTTTTTCGCACGTTTTTTTGTATTCATTACGTCTTTGCGTTGATTGTCAGTTTCCAAATACCCAGAACTGCAGACAATGTCCGAACACCTGCGAATAATCGAAGGGGCCCTGCTGGCTGCGTTCCAGGCTGGCGGGATCGTTGACGCAGATGCGTCCGTCCTCGGCAATTCCCGTAAGCAGGATATAGTGGCCGGCGTCGGAGGTGGTGAAGAAGCCGTCCTTGAGAAGACTGACGATGACAAGCTTTCCTTCCTGCAGCGCCGCGATCGCCCGATCGTAATCGCCGGAGAACTGGCCCAGATAGCGGATGCCGAAGCGGTCGGCAAGCCACCAGAACGCGCCCCAGTTGGTAACGGTATCCGCGCCGTTTTCATATCCCCAGGTGGCGACGACCTCCGGGCTCAGGTCCAGGCCTGTCAGCTCGGCGGCGGCCATGGAAAAGGCGGTAACGCCGCAGCCGCTGTCCATAACCGAACCGGTGTCGTAGGGAACGTGGTCGTATTCGCCCTGACAATAGTAGGCGACGCCCGCGGTACCCTCTCTCTTCCCGGATCCGGTTGTAAGAAGCGCAAGATAATCATTGGCGGCCGGGACAATACGGTTGTCGATATCCTCCTTTGTATAAGGAAGATCAATGCCGCGCTCCGCAGCGGCCGTGAACAGCATCGACGCTGCCGTTTTAAGGCTTCCGGTTCCGCGGAAAATCTCGACAGCACGGTCGCGGACGCCGGGGCGTCCGACGCTTCGGAACGTCTGCGTGTAAAAATAATTCAGCTGGTTCCGCAGGTCTTCCGGGGTGATCCCGTTTTTGGCGCACCAGCGGGTATAGGCCTTGCCGGCCAGTCCAACGGATTTCAGGATCCCGCTGCCCTCATTGGCCGACGCGGAAAGGGAGCCGCCGTCGGAGGTCAGGCAGGCCAGGATCACCGCCGTCTGGACCGTTCCCAGATCCTTGCCCCTGCAGAAGCTGCAGACCTTCAGCACTTCGGTGCTGATACTGTATAACGGAGAGGACGTCAGGGCCGCAATGTCGAAGGTGCGTTCCTTTTTGTCTTTCTCTTCGTCTTCTTTCTTATCCTTATCTTCGTTGTCTTCGTCGAGGGGATCCTTCGCTTCTTCCGTCAGTTCCGGAGTCTTGCTCGGATCGGCAGCGGGATCCGCCGCGGCCGGATCCTTGTTTTCATCGGAATCTTCCCCTGCGGGGTCCTTATCTCCCCCTTCTTCCGAGGCGGGTGTTTCGGAAGGCTGCGCGCCGGACGTCTGGGGAGCGTTGTCCCCGATGGATGGGTTTTCCTCGCCGGGCTGGTTGGTGGAGGCGGGGGTGCCCGTGGCGGAGCTGCCGGTGCCGGGGTCTGTTGTGCCGAGGTCGCCGATGCCGGGGTCTGTTGTGCCGAGGTCGCCGATGCCGGGGTCGCCGGTGCCGTGGGCGGTTGTGCCGGGGTTGTCTGCGCCGGGATCGGTTGTGCCGGGGCTGCCCGTGCCGGGATCATTTCCACCCGCGCCTCCTGGGATTACAGACTCTTCCGGCGTCCCTGTCAGCATCTCCATTTCATCCGCCAGCGTCGTAACACTGCCGAACATCAGACATCCCGCTGCCGCCAGCGGCACCATTTTTGTTATAAGAAATGCT
>CADBNG010000285.1 GCA_902795985.1 uncultured Lachnospiraceae bacterium | reverse complement strand
TGTCCAAACCCGGCAGCGTAACCTGCCACACCAAGTTTACCGCTCAGGTTTACGTTCTGAAGAAGGATGAAGGCGGCCGTCATACCCCGTTCTTCAACAACTATCGTCCGCAGTTCTATTTCAGAACAACCGACGTTACCGGCGTTATCAACCTTCCGGAAGGCACCGAGATGTGCATGCCTGGCGATAACATCGAGATGACCATCGAACTGATCCATCCGATCGCTATGGAACAGGGTCTTACCTTCGCTATCCGTGAAGGCGGACGTACTGTCGGATCAGGCCGTGTTGCTTCCATCATCGAGTAATTACTCAAACTGAGTAAAAACAAAGGGTTTCTGGAGATTTCCAGGAACCCTTTTTCTTGATCAATTAACGCAGTTTAATAGCTGTGATAATAATATGATAACACTTTTCAGAATTTTGCTGACAAATGAGTATGTCAGGCGATTTTAATTGGAATAATATTGAAGGAGCTTAACAGGTCTTCCAGCCATATATTGTATTCATCGCTGTCTGTCTTGTCATTCTTCACGTCTTCATTTAATTCATCCCGGGCGAGGCCGCTTCAATCCATGTCATCGATCGGAGCGGATGGACGGGAAAAGACCACGACTGGCTCTTTTTTCGCTTCAAGACGAAGCCGCTCAATGGTGTCGGGCAGCAGAGAGAGAACTCGTTCTACCTGCTCGGGGGTGTTGTCTTTGCCCAGAGTAATGCGAAGGGAGAGCGCCGCGAGGGCAGCATCATAGCCCAAAGCGAGCAATACGTGGCTGGCTTCACGCGAGGCGGCGCTGCAGGCAGAGCCGGAGGAGACACAGATCCCCTGCTCGTAGAGCGCGTTCACCAGATGTACGCTGTGGCCGATGCCCTCTACCGTGAAGGAGGCAAAGCCGGGAAGACGGTTTACCGGGTCCCCGGTCAGTTCCACGTCCGGAATGGCGCAGGCGCCGCGGATGAGCCGGTCCCGTAAGGCCGCCAGTCGTATACTTTCCTTTTCTAAATCGGCCACGGATTCTTCAAGCGCTGTGGTCATGCCCACAATGCCGGGGACGTTCTCTGTGCCGGAACGCAGCTCTTTCTCCTGACCGCCGCCGGTAAGCAGCGGCGGCAGCCGGTTGGGCAGCCGGCAGTAGAGAGCGCCGACACCCTTGGGCCCGCCGAATTTATGGGCGGACAGGGAAAGAAAATCCACGCCCAGAGCATGGGCCTTCAACGGGATGTGACCCACTGCCTGTACCGCATCCGTGTGGAACCAGATTCGATGCCGGGCCGTCACGCGCGAAAGCGCCGGGATATCCAGCACTGTTCCGACCACGTTGTTGGCCAGCATGATCGTAACAAGTATCGTGTCCGGACGGATAGCAGCTTCGAGTTGATCAGGTGTGATCTGCCCGCAGCGATCCGGTGTGAGATAGGTGACGGAAAAACCATCATTTTCCATGTCGGCAAGCGTACGCAGCACAGCATTGTGTTCGATGGCGGAAGCAATGATATGGCGGCCGCGTGTGCTTCGTGCCTTGCAGGCGCTGCGAATCGCCCAGTTGTCGCTCTCTGTGCCGCCGGAGGTGAAATAGATCTCCGAAGACAGCACTCCGAGGCATTTGGCCATACGCTTGCGGCAGTCCTCCAGTATGTTTTTTCCGTTTTGACCATAGCCATAGATGGCCGAGGGGTTACCGAATTCCTCCCGGAACCAGGGCAGCATGGCCGCAAGTGCCTTTTCGGATACCGGCGTGGTGGCGGAATAGTCCATATAGACAGGCTCCACAGGCGATTACCTCCTTTTTGCTCATTATAAATCCGCCGCAACTGACAGTGCAAGATAATGTAAAATGTGTTGCGCGCGGCCGGACGCCCTTTTGGAGTTAACGGGCGTCAATCTGTTGAGTTTACAGTTTGTATTACGTATAATTATTCCGCAGTTCCCTTTTCATAGGAAAGCTGCCGGAAGGAGCCGGTTATGATTAAGAAACGTAGATGGATTATTCCCGTTTGCCTGATTGTAGTCATTATATGTGCGTTTTTTATATATACAGGAATCTATTATCACGCAGACGGGATTGCCCTTGCAGCACTGCAAAGCGATGAAAATGTTCAGGTGGAAGGCACGGATTACGGCTGGTTCTTCGATGGACCATCCGAGGACGAAGTACTGGTGTTTTATCCGGGAGCGAAGGTGGAAGAGACCGCCTATGCGCCGATGCTGCACCGCCTTGCCGGGCAGGGAATGGACGTCTGTCTGGTGAAAATGCCTTTCCGGCTGGCATTTTTCGGCGCCAATAAGGCGGATAAAGTACCGGAGATGAAGAATTATACAAAACGTTATATTGGCGGACATTCTCTTGGCGGTGCCATGGCGGCAAACTATGCTGCGGACCATAGCAGCGAAGAGCTGGAAGGCGTCATTCTTTTTGCGGCTTATCCGACAAAGGCGCTGGACAAGGACATGAAGCTCGTGAGCATTTATGGATCCCTGGACGGTGTGCTTAACATGGACAAAGTGGAAGAGGGCAGACAGTATGCGCCGAACCGGTATTCTGAATATGTTATCGATGGCGGAAACCATGCATTGTTTGGAAACTATGGTGAGCAGAAAGGGGACGGCATTGCGGTAATAACCTCAGAAGAACAGCAGAAAGAAACCGTCGATTGTATTATGACTCTTGCAGATAATGGATAAGTGCTGCAGGGGAAGACTTGCCGGTCTGTGACTTTCGCAAGCTGAGCCGCCGCAAGAATATGGCTGAAAAACCGGCTGTTCAACAGGATCAGGCCGGAAACGGTCTGCAGTTTACACGTCTAAAGCAACGCGGAACGGATTATTTAACAACCGAGATCGACAGGACTTCCGGGTGATCCTTCAGAAACTGTGCCAGTTTTTCGTGGGAAGGGACACCAAGCAGGGTGATGGTCACAACGTGCTCTACCACCTGGTCCGGAAGCCGTGTGATCTTTCTTGACGACACTTCGCCCTTTTCATTCGCCAGGAACGACTGGACGATCTCGGAAGCGGATTCGGAGTGAATGGTCATGGTGATCAGTGTGGAATTCGAAGCGGCATGGACGGACTGCTTGCGGATCAGAAGCTGGACCGCAAGAATGAAAACGGTCGAAAAAACGCCGATGAGGAGCATCCCGGAACCGATGGCCATTCCGATGCCGGCGGTCATCCATATGCCGGCAGCTGTTGTCAGGCCTTTGACAGTGGCGCCGTTCTTAAAAATCGCCCCGGCACCGAGAAAACCGATGCCTGTGACGACCTGGGCGGCGATACGGGCCGGGTCGGTGGTGCTGGTCGCGTACAGAGCGCCGGCAGAAGGACCGGCCAGATCGACAAAGGCATATTTGGAAAGAATCATAAAGAGGGCCGCTCCGCAGCAGATGAGAATGTGCGTGCGAAGCCCTGCGGCTTTGAAATTCTTTTTCCGTTCATAGCCGATTGCGGCCCCGCAGGCTGCTGCGATGATGATACGCAGGCCGATAAGCAGATAAAACGATACGCCGAGACAGCTGCTGATATCGAAGACCATAACAATGTCCTCCCAACGCATTAATGAGCATCTTTTGAGAAGGAAGAAACAGTCTGTACTGGATCTGTCCTTATTATTCCACAGAATCCGCTGGATTTCAAATCCCTTCATAAATCCATTCGTTTCCGGTATTTTTTCCGGAAATTAGACCATCGCTGGCAGGCTGTTCATAAAGTGAAATTCTGATTGGCAAGCCGGACGATCAAAGGCCTGTGCGCTCCCGGGCGTCAGGCGTCGTCCCGCTCAGCCCTTCACTCGTACTGGCATTGGCTGTTCCTCTGTATTGGCAAGTCGCTCTATGTCTTCGTCCCTCAGCCAGAGCGACTAGGGACGTACTCGCGCGGTCTTCACGCTCCTTTGGCTGATGCCG
>CADBNG010000284.1 GCA_902795985.1 uncultured Lachnospiraceae bacterium | reverse complement strand
TTGACCAGGGTTACGCCGTATTTTTCGACGGCGGACATGACGCCCCAGCCATAGGTCGTGCCGACGTTGGAAAGGCAGGTGAACATCTCAAGAACCGTCACTTTCTTTCCGAGGCAGGCCATATGGATGCCGGCTTCCACGCCGGAGAGGCCGCCGCCGATAATGGTGATGTTGTCACCCTGGACGGTTTCCGGTTTGAAGTAGCAGTCCAGGATTTCATGGGCTTTTTCGTAGCCTTTGATGAAGGTGGCCGTAATGGGCTTTCCGCCGGTGGCAACGATAATGTGATCCGGCTTCAGTTCGTCCACCATTTCCGGGGTCGCTTCCGTGTTCAGTTTTACGGTAAGGTTGTCATACCGGAAGGGCAGCTTTTCCAGATAGTCCAGATAACGCTGCAGATCCGGCTTCATCACATCATTCCGCGCGTAGCGGATCGTTCCGCCCAGCACGTCTTTTTTCTCAAGAAGGGTGACGGTATGGCCTCTCTGCGCCGCGGTCACAGCCGCTTTGATGCCTCCGGGGCCGCCGCCGATGACCAGCACGTTTTTCAGATTCCGCGCTTTGCCAACGTCTTCCATAAAGCCCAGGCGGGTTTCATGCGCGGTGCAGGGATTGACGCTGCAGCGGAAGGAACGGACCGCGTTGTCCTGGTCCGTACAGCGCAGGCAGCGCAGGCAGGGGGTGATCTCGTCGATCTTTCCGGCCCGGGCCTTGTTCGGCATCGCGGGATCCGCAATCAGCGCGCGGGAAAGGGAAACGCCGTCCGCGTCGCCGCTGGCAATGATTTCCTCCGCCAGTTCCGGGCTTACGATGGAACCGATCAGGAAAACGGGCATGGTCACTTTTCCGGATTTTTTAATGGTGGAGGCGAACTCCCGGTTCGTGGCCCAGGGAACATAGGTGCTGGGCATGAAATACATTCCCATTTCCGTGGTGATTTCGGCAAAGTCCACATATTCCTGCGCTTTGCTTAAAAACTCCGCCATGTCATCCGCTGTGAAGCCGCCCTCCGCCCGCTCGGAACCGCTGGTGCGGACAGCCAGGATCATACGGTTTCTCACCCGGTCCCGGATTCTTTTCAGGACCATCAGCGGGAAACGCATGCGGTTTTCCAGGCTGCCGCCGTACTGGTCCGTTCTTCGGTTGAGCAGCGGGGAAAGAAACTGGGCGAACAGCCAGCCGTGACCGGTATGGATGAGGGCCATGTCAAAACCGGCCGATACCGCATATTCCGCCGCGTCGGCATAGGCTTCGGCGACGGCCTCCATATCCTCTTCGGTCATGGATTCCACATAAACGCCGGCCTCGGTAATTTCGGTCATGGGTCCCTTGATCTGGTTTTTATTGTACCAGGGGCGTGCCCGGCGTCCGGCATGGGTCAGCTCAATGCTGGCCAGCGCGCCGTGCTGTTTGATCGCCGCGGCGATCTCTCCGAAAATGTTCAGGTTTTCCGGGGTCAGACCCAGCTGCGGGGTATGGCTTCCGCCGTCGCGGACCGGCACTTCGCCGAGGTTGACAATGGCGGCTCCGCCTTTGGCCTTGTGCTCCAGATAACCGACGTAATAATCGGTCGGACGGCCGTTTACAACCTGAAAGAGCATGTTGGGCGCGGACATGATGCGATTCCGCAGAGTCCGGCCGCGCAGCGTCAGCGGTTTGAAAAGATTCGGATAAAGAATGGACATAAGGGTCGCCTCTTTCGTGAATGGGGACAGCGGTTCGGAAGCGCCGGCATGGAACGCCGGAGAAGGCGAAAAAGTCCGTTCATCACGTTGCGTATTAATGGAACAAAATTGTTTTCACCGATAATATCAATATAAACATAAAGGGGAAAGGTTGTCAAAAAACAGATGGGAGAGTGATGGAAGAAAACTGTTGCATTGCGCATGAGAAATACGTATATAACTATTGACAACGTTAAAACAGCATTATAATATACAGTCATATGATGATTCTGCTCCGCGAATACTACGCGGAATCTCCGGCTTCGGCCGGTCCGGAACCGTCTCGGTTCCTGCTTCATAAAACAGGTAAAAACACAGAGCAGAAGGACAGTTCCCTGCGGACAGTCCCATTGGGGACGAAACAGTGGGGCTGAAAGTAATGTCCCCTGCGGACAGCAGTTGTTCCCGGGGGACGAAAGGAACCGCTCCCCTGCCGACAGCTGTCCCTGCAGGATGTTGTTGTGTTATTTATTGCGGCAATGTTGTGAATGAAAGGAGAAGTATTGTATGGAAATGTTTGAACTTGACAGACTGGAAGAGGCGGTCCGGCTGACCGGCAGCCTCGCGGAAGGGAAATACCCGGTGGCAGGGGAGACGCCGGCTGAGAATCCGGCCCTGAACGATCCGGAAATGATCCGGATGATGTTCTTTATTAAAGAAGTCCTGCAGGCGGTATACCGTGCCGGAGGAAAGACGGGCGGAAGAACCGCCGGCAGTGTGAAAAAGAAATTCCCCCTGGAGTGCCTGGATGCATTTGAATACACGGACGATAAACCGGTCACCCGGTTCCTGGAGCAGCTGAAAGGCCTTGCGAACGATCCCGATGTGAAAGGAATCGCCGTAAAACCGGTTACAGACTGGCTTCGCGGGATGGGCTATCTGGAGGATCGGGACATCCCGTCCACAGGCAAAAAGGAAACGCTGGTGACTCCCGCAGGGATGGAATTCGGGCTGTATATGCAGCCGAGAGTATCCCTGTACGGCCGGGAGTATAATCTCGTCCTTTACAGCCGGCCGGCCCAGGAATACATCGCCGCCCACATGGAAGCCATCCTGAACGCGTAAGACCGGTCCGGAACTTCCGGACAAAAAGAAGTTTCCCTTGTCCGAAAATTCCGGACAAAGGGAAACCTCTTTCATTTTGGCGGCAGAGAACCGTCCCCTTATCGTCTTTCATTTTGGCGACAGAGAACCGTCCCCCTGTCGTCACAGGTTCGGAAAGATTTCCCGGCTGGCCCTTTCAATTTCTTCTACGGTTTTTTCGTAAACACCGGGATAGGTGCTGACCGGAAGACCCTGGGAAGAGCTGGGAACATAATAATACTTACCGAAGTTCTGACAGGCTTCGAAGACCCGTTCGTGGATCACCTCCGGTGTCCATCCTTCGTAGTCGATGGAAGCGCTGTCAATTCCTCCCATAAAGGTGATCTGACCGCCGTACTGCCGGATCAGAGAGGCAATGTCGTTGGTCCTCATGACACCCTGCCAGATATCGATTCCCATATCGATCATATCCGGAACCAGGGTTGCCGCATATGAATCGGAATGGTGGACGATCAGCTCCACGCCGTGGGATTTGTAGTATCCGTAGATCTTCATATACGCCGGTTTGATAAACTCACGGAACATTTCCGGCGAAAGGAACGTGCTGATCTGGGAACCCCAGTCGTCATGATGGAACAGGGCGTCGGGCTTCATGTATTTGCAGACCTCTGCCGCGTAATCCAGTTCAAACTGGGTGATGCAGTCGATCAGCTCATGCATTTCGTCCGGGTTTTCATAAAAGGCGATCAGGCAGTTCTGGATCTCCATCAGATAGTGGCACTGCTCAAAGACACCCGGCGCAAAGTAGGCGGTGCAGAACTGTTCCTTCCGGTCCACCTTTTCGGCCATTTCAATGAACGGTTCCCATTCCTCCGCGTCGTAAACGACACGGGGAACTTTGACGTACTTCTGCCATTCCTCGATGTCCTGTATCACGATCTTATCCGGCGTATGCACCGGGAAAGGACCGGGTGTCCCGACCGGATAGGATTTGGTGACGCCCCAGGCGTTGACCACGTTCAGTTCACCGTACTTCGGGTTCGGGTTCCGCTTGCCGAAGGGAGAGCCCATCACGAGTCCCAGCGCTTCATACTGATTGACAAAGCGGTCCGGGTTTCCACCCTTCATCGTTTCGATGAGATTCTGCCTTTTTGTCAGCATTTTAAATCCTCCTTCCAAAGGATCCGGCTGCTCGGATTTAAATTACTGCGCAGCTTCGCGTGCAGCGATTTCCGCCTGAGCCTTCAGGACAACGTCTTTGGTGATGCGGAAACCGAAGATCAGAAGAACAACACCGACAGCGCAGAAGATCGCCGGGATAAGGGCGAACGCAAGGGTCATGCCCTGACGGGCAGCGCCTTCCAGTGCCTGACCGGAAACCCAGCCGACGCTGGCGAGGCAGGCAGCAACGATCGTACCGCGAAGGAAGATCGCGATCTTCAGCGGCAGGTTCTGCAGGCCCATGATCCAGCCGGATGCATCCTTGCCGGTTTTCCATGTGGTATAGGTGACGGTGTCGGCATAGCAGGCCGGAGAAGCCGCGAAAGCAATACCATAGAAGAACTGGGCGCAGGTCATCCAGAGAATAACCATAACGTAGCTCGCGTAGCAGAGATAAACCAGAAGAAGGAAGACCGTCATGCCGAGATAGGAAATGATCAGCGTTGTACGGGAAGAGATCTTCTTGGAAATATAACGCATGCTGAACGCGCCGATCATGGCTGCCAGAGCAATGAACAGAGCGTACGGAACCATCAGTCCGGGGTTGCCGGCCGCATCACGGAAGTAGTAAATGGCGGATGCTGCGGTAACGAATTTGACGCACCATTTCGCAAGGTCCGCCAGCATCAGGACGATCAGCTGCGGGTTTTTGAAAAGGTCACGGAACATATCGGCAACCGAAATCTTGTTCTTTTTCGTAAGCTGAACCGTCTGCTCGGTTTCGATATCTTCATAGCCTTCGGTCATCTTGAAGTGGGCGAAGTAGGTGACGACCATCAGAATGCCAAGGCAGAAGGCCGCCGCCGCGAATTTGTTCTTTTCGCCGACGAAGTTGGCAAGCAGTGCGGCAAAGGGCAGGCCGAGGTAAGAAAACGCAAGACCGCCGATGTTGTTCCAGGTCGCGCGGGAAGAGGCCAGAGTCGCTTTGTCTTCCGGCGTTTTTCCGACAACGCTGACCAGGGTAGCGTTTGCCACATAACCGATGTTCCAGATGACGTGGGAGACCACAGCTGCGATAATGATAATCGCTGCGGAAAGGATCTCGTTGTCACTGAAACGAATAAACTGGCATGCGAAGATGAACGGCACGATCCATGGAGTAAGGATCAGCCAGGAACGGTAACGGCCCCATCTTTTGGCCTTTGTACTGTTCAGGATTCCTCCGTAAATCCAGGACAGGCAGGCGTCGATGATGGAAAAGATGGAGTTGATCACTCCGGCGATCGCGGGGACAAATCCCGCCAGGTCCGTAAGGAATGTCATGAAATAGAAGGTTTCGATGTTGCTCATCAGGACAAAGCCGGCATCGCCAACACCGAAGAAGTATTTCAGTGTATTGGTCAGCCTTTTCGGTTCGGCGTTCGGCTGTTTGCCGGGCTGAGCAGTTGTGTTTGCGTTATCTGCCATCTTGATGTTCCTCCTTCATTGAAAAAATGGAATGCTGCATTGTCCGGCAAATCGAAATGGTTTCGGTTGAAAAACGAAAAACAGACCGCCGAAGGGCCGCTTCCGGCTTTCCAAAACACAATTTGTGAAATGCACAAACAAAACATTTAAGCACAAACACAATATAGCCCTAATTTGTGCAAATGAAAAGTAACAGTCCCCGGATTTTTCTGTTATTCTTTTGAAAAATGAAAAGAGAAATCCGTAATTCAGCTTCGGATATGTAAAAAAAGAACAGAGATGGTTTCCCCTGTCCGCCTTTTCGGTATCCGCGGACGGATAAGGGAACAGGTCTGCTGCATGAAAACCGGGCAGATCCGGGTCATTCCGTCAAAACAGTCTTTTCCATTGCTCAATACTTCGGTAAAATAGTATTGCCGCCGGCATTCTCAGGCCGGGTGTGATGTTGAAACAGAATCGGAGCTTTCAGGGGAAGGGACCCGGAAAGAAGATGGAAGATGAGTATTCATTTCAATGAGGAGACGAAGGTGTTTTCTCTGGAAACCGCGAACTGCCTTTATCAGATGAAGGCAGCAGAGGGAGGCGTACTGCTGCATCTGTACTATGGCAGACGAACCGGCGCGGATATGGACTATCTGCTGCGCTCGGTGGACCGGGGATTTTCCGGGAATCCTTATGAGCAGCGGCTTAACCGGGGCTTTTCCCTGGATACTTTGCCCCAGGAATATCCCGGAAGCGGCGCAGGCGATTATCGCGTTCCGGCGGTGCAGGCGGTCCAGTCAAACGGGAGCCGCACCGCAGATCTGCGTTATCAGGGTTACCGGATATTGCCGGAGAAGCGCCATCCTCAGGGACTGCCTCATGTGCGCGGGGACGCTTCCGCCCGGACGCTGGAACTGTCTTTGCTGGACGCGTCAACCGGCCTGAAAGCGCTGCTTTATTACACCGTGTTTCCTGAAAAGGACGTCATCGTGCGTTCCGTTCGTCTTGAGAACCGGGGAAAAGCAAGGATGACGCTGATGAAGGCGGGATCCATGAGCATCGATTTCCCTCAGGGGCAGTATGAGATGCTGCACTTTCACGGCCGGCATTGTATGGAGCGCATGCCGGAGCGGGTGAAACTGCCGAGAGGCATAACGGCGATCGGTTCCCGCCGCGGTATGAGCAGCCATCACCACAACCCCTTCATCATCCTTTGCGATGAGAATTCAACGGAGGACCATGGCAGCTGTTACGGATTCATGCTGGTGTATTCCGGAAACCATCTGGAGGAGATCGAAACCGATCAGACCGGCAGCGTCCGCGTCACAGCCGGCATTCATCCGGACGGCTTTTCCTGGCCTCTCGATCCGGGAGAGGCGTTCGACACGCCGGAGGTTATTCTTTCCTGGAGTGACAGGGGGTTCAACGGTCTGAGCGGGCATTTTCACGACATTATCCGGGAGAATATTACCCCGCCCCGTTTCCGGACAGGTAGGCGGCCGATCCTGCTTAACAGCTGGGAAGCCTGCTATTTCGATTTTGACGCTGGCAGGATCCTGAAACTGGCTCAGGACGCAAAGTCGCTGGGCATGGAGATGCTGGTACTGGATGACGGCTGGTTCGGAAAGCGCGACGACGACAATTCGGGTCTGGGCGACTGGACGGAGAACGGGAAGAAGCTGGGCTGTTCGTTAAGGGAACTCTCCCGGCGCATCCATGCCCTGGGCCTTCAATTCGGTCTTTGGTTCGAACCGGAGATGGTTAATGAGGATTCCGAACTGTACCGCGCCCATCCCGACTGGGCGCTTTGCGATCCTGACAGAAAGCCGGGCATGGCACGGAACCAGCTGGTGCTGGACATGTCGAGAAAAGAGGTTGTGGATTATCTTTTTCATGCTGTCTGTGCCATACTGGATGATGCGCGCATTGAATATATCAAGTGGGATTTTAACCGTTCCGTAACGAACATTTATTCCTCCGCGAGACCGTCGGATCAGCAGGGCACCGTTGCCCACCGGTGCATGCTCGGAACCTATGACCTGCTTTCGCGGCTGCTGGAACGCTATCCTGACCTGATGATTGAAGGCTGCGCCGGCGGAGGCGGGAGGTTTGATGCCGGGATGCTGTTTTATTGTCCGCAGATATGGTGCTCCGATGATTCGGATGCCGTTGAACGGCTGGAAATCCAGCGGGGCACTTCTTATGGCTATCCTGTCAGCACGATGGGCGCGCATGTTTCAGCCGTACCCAATCATCAGACCGGGAGATCCGTGCCTTTGAAGACCCGGGGCATCGTTGCCCAGTCGGGCGCCTTCGGATACGAGCTGAACCCGGCGATGCTCTCGGAGGATGAAAAGGCCCGGATCCGGCGCCAGATCGAGGATTACAAACGGTACTATCCGTTGATTGCCTGCGGTACCTTCTACCGTCTGGGCGAACCGGGAGCATCCGGAGATTTTGAGGCATGGATGTTCGTTTCAAAGGCCAGGGACGAAGCGCTGGTAAGCATTGTCTCCCGGCATGTCCGCGCGAACGGCCCCTTCCCGTTTGTCCGACTGCAGGGCCTCGACCCCGATGCGCTCTATCGCCTGACCGGGACGGAACAGACCCTGACCGGCTCGGCATTAATGTACGGCGGATATACGTTTGAACCCATGCGCGGCGACTATCCCGCCCTTCAGCTCCATCTTCAGGAAGCAAAAAACTGACGACACGGGGACGGTTCCCTGTCGCCATTTTC
>CADBNG010000283.1 GCA_902795985.1 uncultured Lachnospiraceae bacterium | reverse complement strand
GTCGGTTCCGGCGTCGGGGTTTCGGTCTCTGTCGGTTCCGGCGTCGGAGTTTCCGTCTGCGTCGGTTCCGGCGTGGGAGTTTCAGTCTGCGTCGGTTCCGGTGTCGGAGTCTCCGTCTGTGTCGGTTCCGGCGTCGGAGTTTCCGTCCTTGTCGGTTCCGGAGACGGTGTTTCCGTCTTGGTCGGCGTCGGTGTAACGGTCTTTGTCGGCGTCGGTGTAGCAGTCTTTGTCGGCGTCGGCGTAGCGGTCTGCGTCGGTGTGACAGTCGGCGTCGGCGTGACGGTAGGCGTCGCGGTTCCTGTCGGCGTCGGTGCTGCCGTATCGGTCGGCGTGATCGTTGCCGGCGGTGTCGGCGTCAGCGATTTCGAAGGCAGCGGCCTTACGGTCGGCGTCACTGTCGGAGGAGGTGTCGGTGTATCCGTCGGGATCACGGTGATTTCCGGCTCCGCGGTCGGAACATCCGTCGATACGGGTTTTACCGGAATCCCGGTGGGCTCCGGCTCAAAATGCTCTTCCTTCGCTTTGCCGCAGCCCGCGAGCATCAGAAACACCGCCAGGGCTGCCGCGATTAAGATCATTCTCTTCTTCATAACTCTCTCCTGTTTCTGTTAATCTTCAAACGCCGGGTCCTGCTCCAGGGAATCCACCGCCTGCTCAATCAGGCTGTTGATGGTTCCTTCCCGGATACCGACCACATAATTTCCACAGGTGTTCATCGGAATGAACAGTCTTTTTGCGTCGCTCTGGCCTACGGCACGGGCCATTTTCGGAGTGATTTCTCCGTGCATGGAATCCGCGATGGCAATTCCGATCGGCCCCATGATGTAATCCGTCTTCCGGCAGGCAACGAGCACCGGGTTTTCGCCGGTGGCGCCGATATCCGCTCCGGCCTTCAGCATCTGGCCTGTCGCGACGGAATTCGTCCCGATCGCAGTGATCTCAACCTTCAGATTCCTCTTTTTCATCTCGGCGATCAGCTGTTTCCCGATCCCGCCCCCGCGGGCATCAATGACCAGTATTTTTTTCACTGTCTGCTCCTTTCCGGTTCGACCGCTGATCAGAAATAGACAAAGATCGTGCTGGCACCGCAGCACCCCAGGTTTTCCACCCGGTAGGTATAGCTTTCCTCTTTTCCGGAACGGGTTTTTTCCGGAGGAAGGATATACCGGGCTTCTCCGGTATTGACAAATACAGCAAGGGCGTCCTCCAGCAATTCGTTCCGGACGGCAGGCGTCCCGCTGTAATTCTCTTCATACCATTTCAGGAAACGTTCCTCATTGACATAGTTTGCCATGGCGTTCTCCTTCCGGTTTCGTCCGTCAGTCCGTTTTACGCTTCTTCTTTCCAGGCGTCGGCTACCGCTTTCGCGACGGCGGGACAGACCCGGGGATCAAAGGGTTTCGGTAAAATATAATCCGCGTTCAGCTCCTCATCGGAAACCAGACCGGCAATGGCCAGGGATGCGGCCATTTTCATCTTTTCCGTAATCGCTCTGGCATGAGCGTCAAAGGCGCCCCGGAAAATGCCCGGGAAAGCCAGTACGTTGTTTACCTGGTTCGGATAATCCGAACGGCCGGTGCCGATCACTGCCACGCCCGCCTCATGGGCAATGGCCGGGTCGATCTCCGGATTCGGATTGGCCATGGCGAAAACAATGGGCTTTTCCGCCATGCTCTGTATCCGCTCTTTTGTAAGAATATTGGCGGAGGAAACGCCGATGAACACGTCGGCTCCCGCCAGGGCTTCGTCAAGGCCGCCTTCCCGATGGCTGAAATTGGTAATTTTCGCCATTTCCGCATGGGAATAATTCCGGCCCGTGTTCCCGCCGTCGCAGAGAATTCCGGTCCGGTCCACCAGGAACATTTCCTTCACGCCGAAGTTCAGGATCATTTTGGCAATGGCCGTACCCGCGGCACCGACCCCGTTCAGGCAAACCGTAAGATCCTCAAACTTTTTGCCCACCACCTTGCATGCGTTCAAAAGACCGGCGGTAACAATAACGGCCGTGCCGTGCTGGTCATCATGGAATACGGGAATATCCAGTTCCGCCTTCAGGCGGTCTTCCACCTCAAAACAGCGGGGGGCCTTGATATCTTCCAGGTTGATGCCTCCGAAAACCGGGGCGATCCTTTTGACCGTCTCCACGATCTCATCCACGTCCTGGGTATCCAGACAGATGGGGAAGGCATCCACTCCGCCGAATTCCTTGAACAGGACACATTTGCCTTCCATAACGGGAATTGCCGCAGCGGCGCCGATATTGCCCAGACCCAGAACCGCGGAACCGTCGCTGACCACGGCGCACATATTTCCCTTGACCGTGTATTTATAGACGTCCGCCGGGTTTTTGCTGATCTCTACACAGGGCTGCGCAACTCCGGGAGTATAGGCCAGTGCCAGCGCGTCCGCGTTATCCACTTTGCACTTTCCCACTGTTTCCAGCTTGCCCTTCAGCTCTTCGTGCATCTTCAGTGCCAGTTCGCCGATCTCTTCTTTTTTCATTCTTCTGTCTGCTCCTTTTTTCCGTATTTTATCCGCCGCTTACTGCGGATCTTTTTCCGCGTAGGCCGCGATTCCTTCTTCATATAAATCCCCGCCATGGCAGTCATTAATAACCGTGCAGGGGAACTGCTCGACACGGAGACGGTATACCGCTTCCGCCCCAAGCTCCGGAAAAGCCAGCACTTCCGCTTCTTTTATACAGCCTGCCAGCAGTGTTCCGGCACCGCCCACAGCGCCAAGATAAACCGCTTTGTTCTTTACGATGCTCTCTCTGACGGCTTCGCTGCGTTTGCCTTTTCCGATCATTCCCTTTACACCGACGTCCAGAAGCCTCGGCGCGTAGGAGTCCATTCTCCCGGACGTGGTGGGACCGGCCGGTCCGATCACGCTTCCGGGCGGCGCCGGACAGGGTCCGGAATAATAAATGGCCGCTCCGTCCGGATCAAAAGGCAGTGCTTCCCCGGCGTCCAGCATCCGGCAGAGGAACAGATGGGCTTCGTCCCTCGCGGTATAAAGCGTCCCGTTCAGAAAGACCCGGTCACCGATCCTGAATTGCTCCGTCATTTCTTCCGTTAACGGAAGTTCAATGGTATATTCCGCCATAAAACGTTTCCTGCTTTCCCTGTATTCGGACGTTTCGGTTCCGTCCGGTTTCTTCTTCAATAACGGCTGTCTGTCCGGTCAAAGAACAATGGTTTTATGCCGTGCGGCATGGCACTGGATATTGACTGCTACCGGAAGGCTGGCCAGATGAACCGGATGGGTATTGACGTGCACGGCCAGCGCCGTAATCTTCCCGCCGTATCCGGCCGCCCCGATTCCCAGGGCGTTGATTTTCTGAAGCAGCTCTTCTTCCAGAGCGGCAGCCTCGGGATCCTCACTGTGCTGCCCCGTTTCGCGGCAGAGGGCTTCCTTTGCCAGAAGCGCCGCTTTTTCGAAGGTCCCTCCGACTCCGACACCGACAATAATCGGCGGACAGGGATTCGGCCCCGCCGCCTTTACCGCCTCCGTGACAAAGGAAACAATCCCCTCCCGTCCCTGGGCCGGTTTCAGCATCCCGATCCGGGACATGTTTTCGGATCCTCCCCCCTTCGGGCAGAAGGTAATCCGGAGACCGTCTCCTTTCACAAGCCGGATATGGCAGATCGCCGGTGTGTTGTCTCCCCGGTTGACCCGTTCCGACAGCGCGTGATCCTGTGTGCTTTTCCGCAGATAGCCTTCGGTATACCCCTGACGGACGCCTTCATCCATCGCTTCCTGCAGATCGCCGCCGGCGATATGCGCATCCTGCCCGATTTCCAGGAAAAAGACGGCCAGACCGGTATCCTGGCAGATCGGGGACGGATTGGCCGCCGCCTGACGCGCATTTTCCAGAATATCGGTCAGCGCGTCTTTCGCTGCAGGTGAAATCTCCTTTTCATAAGCCTGCTCCAGCGCTTTTTTCACATCGTCCGGAAGAACGCAGCAGGTCTCGATCACCAGATCCCGGACTGCTTTCGTTATATCTTCTGTCTGTATCGTACGAATCATTCTCACGTCCTCCGCGGCTTTTTCCCGGAATGCCCGGAACGGCCGCGCGCATCCATGTTTTATTCTCCCCCGGAATGTGGTATCATTCCCTGCAGGGCCTCTTAATTATCTTATTCATATTACCATACCCGCCCGTCTAAAACAAGAAAGAAGGGGCCGCAGATCGTCTGCAGGCGGGGCTGCGGGCGGCGGGCGATCGTCCGGTTGCCAGGGGATTGTCCGGCTGCCCACGGGTGTTTTACGCTTTGCTCCTTTGGATCGATCGTTCCAGCCATGGTTTATACAGATAATTGCATATTTATTAATATTTTCATATTTTGATTGCATATTTATTCAAATAAGCGTATATTTATTCATAATATTCATTTTGGAGGCAAATTATGACACGTGTTTTCATTGACGGCAGCGCCGGCACCACCGGACTGCGGATCCGGGAGCGGCTTTCCTGCCGCGCCGATCTCGAACTGATGATTCTTCCGGAAGAGCTTCGCAAAAGCGACAGCGCCCGGAAAGAATGCCTGGATTCTGCGGACATCGCGTTTCTGTGCCTGCCGGATGCCGCGGCCATCGAAGCGGTTTCCCTTATCGAAGATCCGGACACCGTGATTATTGATACTTCCACCGCTCACCGCATCAATGATGACTGGGCCTATGGTTTTCCGGAGATTCACGGGCTCCGGGAAAAAATCCGCCGTTCAAAAAGGATTGCCAATCCCGGCTGCTACGCCAGCGGATTTATCGCGCTGACGGCTCCTTTGGTGGAACAGGGCATCCTTCCCTCTGATGCCGCTCTTTCCTGCTTCGGGATTTCCGGCTATTCCGGCGGGGGCAAGAAAATGATCGCCCAGTATGAAGCTCCGGAAAAAGACGCTTTGCTGGATGCCCCGAGAATGTACGCCTTAAGCCAGGCCCACAAACATCTTCCGGAAATGTGCAAAATCAGCGGCATATCCACTGTCCCGCTTTTCACGCCGGTCGTCTCCTCCTATTATTCCGGAATGGAGATCGTGGTTCCGGTCTTTGAAAAAGACTTAAAAGGCAGCAGGAAAAACATTGAAGAAATCTATACGGAATATTATAATAATGGTTTAGTACATTACAGTGCCGCCGCAGACGAAGACGGTTTCCTTTCCGCCGGCAAATACTCCGGAACGGACATTATGGAGATTTCGGTGTTCGGCGGCGAAGGACGGATTCTTCTGACGGCCCGCTTCGACAACCTGGGAAAAGGCGCATCCGGCGCCGCGATCCAGAACATGAATATCGTCATGGGAATCGAAGAATCCTTCGGATTAAATACACAGCGTTAAAGGAGAAAACGGAACATGAAAACGATTCACGGAGGAGTCTGCGCCGCCAGGGGCTTTACCGCCGCCGGCGTTCATTGCGGAATCCGTAAAAACCGGGATAAAAGAGATCTTTCCCTGATCTTCAGTCAGACGCGGGCTGCCTGTGCCGCCGTTTATACCACCAATCTGGTCAAGGGCGCCCCGATCACGGTTACAAAGGACCATATTGCCGACGGATACGCGCAGGCGGTGATCTGCAACAGCGGAAACGCGAACACCTGCAACGCGGACGGGCCTCAGATAGCGGAAAAGATGTGTGAACTTACGGCGGAAGCCCTCGGGATCGATGCGAAGGACGTTGTCGTTGCCTCGACCGGCGTTATCGGCCAGCCTCTGGATATCGAACCGGTCCGAAAAGGGATGCCTTCCCTTGCCGCCGCCCTTTCCGTTACCGGTGTCGAGGACGCCGCGGAAGGCATTATGACCACGGATACGAAGATGAAGGAAGCTTCCGTTGAGTTTACACTGGACGGCAAAGTCTGCCGGATCGGCGGGATTGCCAAGGGAAGCGGCATGATTCATCCCGACATGGCTACC
>CADBNG010000282.1 GCA_902795985.1 uncultured Lachnospiraceae bacterium | reverse complement strand
GAAATCTTTGTTTCCGTTTTGGTCCGGATGCAGGGTTCTTTCAGCCCGTGCAGCGCCAGAATCAGCCAGTCGGCGAAACTGCCGTGCTCCAGCAGAACTTTCTCTGTAAGCGGGGCGTCCGGGTCCTTTCGAAGGTCTTCCGCCGCCTGCAGGGTCTTTTCCAGATCCTTAACGGCCGCGGTGATATAGAGTTTTTCTCTTGCGCGGGTCATCGCCACGTACAGGAGCCGCACCCCTTCCGCGTAGATTTCTTCTTTTTTCCGCCGGGCGATCCGCTCTCTGGCCATTCCCTTCACCTTCCGGTGCTTTTCCACGTCGGAAATCGCGATCCCGGCGCCGAGTTCGCTGTGAAACAGAAAACTGCTGTAGGTATCCCTGATATTGAACCCACGGGAGGTATCGCACAGGAAAACCACCGGGAATTCCAGTCCTTTGCTCTTGTGAATCGTCATGACCCGGACCGTATCCGACGTATCGGAAAACAGGCCGGCCTCCCCCTCGTCCGCGGAATACTTCTTCAGCTGGCCGATATAACGGTTGAACTGGAACAGGCCGTGATAGCTGCTTTCCTCAAAGCTGCGGGCCTTTTCCACCAGCATGTCCAGATTCGCGGCGCGCACCGCGCCGCCCGGCATGGCCGCCGCGATTTCCCGGTACCCGGTGCGGGCAAATACCGTACGGATCAGTTCATGCACCGGCGCGTACCGCGCCATCGGGCGCAGCTCTTCCATCTGGGAAAGGAAGGCAGACAGCTTCGCCTTCAGCTTCCCGTTTTCCCCGTCTTTTGCGTATGCGCGGCAGGCATCGTAGTAACAGCTCTCTTTATTCCCGATCCGGATCAGCGCCGCCTCCTGGGCGGTCAGCCCGCCGATGGGCGAAAACAGCACCGCCGCCAACGGAATATCCTGCCGGGGATTGTCCAGAACCGCAAGGTAATTCAGGACCGCCGCAACCTCCGTCGCGGAAAAATACCCTTCTTTTGAAATCGCGTGCACCGGGATCCCCCGTTCCGTCAGTTCCTGAACGAAGATCTCGCCGGTGCCTTTCTGGACCTGGAGTAAAATGGCGATATCGGAATACCGGCAGGGCCGCATGGTTTTCGTTTCCTTATCGTAAACCGGCAGCTTTCCGACAATTTCCCGGATCCGCTGGGCGGTCAGGGCCGCCTCCACACGGCGGCCGCCGCCGGCTGAGGAAAAATCCGCCATGTCCGGGCTCTTCTGATCGATCAGGATCAGTTCCGGCGTGTAATCCGCCGGGGATTCTTCCCCGTACAGGCCGCCGTACCGCAAAGCAGCCGTATCATCATATACGATCCCGCCCAGTTCCGGGATCATCAGCCGGGAAAACACCTGGTTGACCGCGTCCGTCACTTCTTTGCGGCTCCGGTAATTTGTGCTTAAATCGATCCGTTCCGATCCTTTTTCCCCGCCGCCGTAGCGGTTGAATTTATCCAGGAACAGGTCCGGCCGGGCCTGGCGGAAGCCGTAGATGGACTGCTTGATATCCCCCACCATAAAGCGGTTGAAAACGCCGTCCTCATTGCCGGAAACGGCGGAAAGAATGCACTCCTGAATCAGATTGCTGTCCTGGTATTCATCCGTCATGATGTAGGCGAAATGGTCCGCCAGCTCTTTGGCTGCCGCGGAACGGACATGCTCCCCGTTTTCGTCCGCTTCGTACAGGATCTGCAGGGCAAGATGCTCCAGATCGGCAAAATCGCAGACTCCCCGGCGGCGTTTCGCCGCGTCGTAGCGCGCGATCAGTTCTTCTGTCAGGGACGTCAGCGCACGGATGGCCGGAGCGCACCACAGCGTCTGGGCCTTTTCCTCCGCGTCTTCCATTGCGCCGGCAGCCTCTTCGGAATACGCCTCCCGGATCCGGGCCAGCCATTCCAGCGGCCAGGGTTCGGTCATCGCGGCGCTGTACATCTTTTCGACAATGTCATTCAGGGAACTGTCGCTTTTCGTATAGAAATAGTTGGTGGAAAGGAAACGGAAGTCCTCCCCGTCTTCCTCATACCGCTCCTCAATCAGCTTCTCTAACGTATCTCTGAAAAGAAGCTTTTGTTCCCCATCCTCCATCGTATGGAAAACCGGATCCATATCGATACGGTAAAAATAATTCCGGATAATATAGGAACAGAACGAATCGATCGTATTGATCTGGGCGCTGTGCACCAGTACCGCCTGCCGCCGCAGGCGCTCGTTTTCCGGTTCCTGCTCCAGGCGTTTTTCGATCGCTTTACCGATGCGGTCCCGCATTTCCCCCGCAGCGGCCACGGTGAACGTCACAATAAGGATCCGGTCCAGATCCACCGGGTTTTCCGGATCCGTGATCAGGGAAAGAATGCGCTCCACCAGGACCGCGGTTTTGCCGGCCCCGGCTGCGGCGCTGACGAGGAGATTGCGGTTTCTGGACTGGATAACCCGGAGCTGTTCCGGAGAAAAATCGACGGCCATTTTACTCTTCCCCTCCTTTCCGCAGGACTTCACTCATGGTCTGGAACATATTGTTCAGCTTTTGCTCTTTCATGATTTTTTTCTTATATCCCGGGAGCTTCGGATCAAAAGCGCAGACGCTTTTATAATCGCAGTATTGGCAGCTCCCCGGGTCCTCCGGCTTTTTCACAGCCGGTCCGATCTGTACGTTTCCGGCCCGGATCTGCGCCTGCAGGTCCCGGATAAGCTGCTTTGTATAGCGCTCAATCAGGCGGAAATCCCCTTCGGAAATGACCTTTGTCCCTTTTCTGAACGTGCCGTTCTTGTTTATTTGAACCGGGAGGACCATTCCCCGGTCCGCTTCAGCATCCTGCATTTTCACCACGTCCATGCAATCCAGCGTCAGTCCGTTGAATTTCAGCTTCTTCAGGAACGCGTCGTAGCTGACTTCCTCCGACATAGAGCCCGTTTCGATCATGGGAGAAGAAACATTCAGGTAATAAAGGCCGGCCGGAAGAGGTTCCGCGTCTTTACCGACCTGGTCCATCGCCGCCGTCAGGTAAACCGGAAGCTGAATCTGAAGGCCATAGACCATTTTTGTATAATCCACATCCTCGCTGCCGGATTTGTAATCAATCACCCGCACATAGGCCTTATTGCCCACGCGGCAGACGTCGTAACGGTCGATCCGGCCGTGAAGACTGCCGAGCGTATATTCCTTTTCAATTCCCTCCGGAACGAATTCGCCGGCTTCCAGCTGATACTGGACCGCTTCGATCGTGGCCCCGATGATCCGTTTCAGCCGCTTTGTCTGGGCACGGCTTCGGAAACTTTCCAGAAAAACCGTGCTTTCGTGAGAACCGACGGCGATATCGAAGGCTTCTTCCGCAAGGGCTTCCCTCTCTTTTGCCGTCATGCCTCTGATTCCGCCCTTCTTTTCCGCAAGGGTCAGAAAGCTTTCCAGAACGTCATGGATCAGCGTTCCCACGTCGGCGCTTTTGACTTCAAAGAGTTCCCGATCTTCCAGCTTCAGGCCATACCGGCAGAAATGGGAAAAAGCGCATTCGGCAAATTTCTGGAGCCGGGAAACCGAATAGTAATCGGAATACAGTTCTTCCGCGGTGCTGCCTTCAATCTGCCCGGAACGCTTTTTCAGTCCGGCACCGGCCCGCACGCGTCCGGCAATTTCCGGAGCATCCTTTTCCATCTGCAGGTACAGTTCGAAAAGCCCGGGGACCTCTTTGCCTTCCTGCGCCTCCCGGAACGAGTCCAGAAGGGCCGCCGTCCGTCCGGGGGCTGTTTCCAGCCGCGCCATCTGCTCTTCCGTAATGTCTTCCGGAATCAGCTGCGGGAACAGGCGGGTCAGAACGCCGATCAGGTACGACGGCATCTGTCCCTTTCCGTCCGGTCCGGTTTTTTTATAGGTAAGAAAGACCTTTTCCGAAGCCAGGGTCAGGCACAGGTAAAGGTAAAAACGCTGGCGGTACATCTCTTCCCGGTCGGACGGCGCCAGCTCCATTCCCGCGGAGGTCAGGCGCTCCCGGTCGCTTTCATTCAGCAGTCCGGTCTTTCCGGCATGTCTGGGCACCGCGCCGTCATTCACGCCCAGGAAGAAAAGAACCTTCACATTTTTCACGCGGCTGCGCTCGATATCCCCGATAAAGACTTCATCGGGGCCGGTGGGGATAATCCCGAGCCGCATCTGGGACAGGCCGGTCTCCAGCAGCTTCTCATACGCCGCCACACCGATCTTTTCTTCTCCCAGGATATCGGACAGCTTGTCCAGAAAGTCGATCACCGCTTTATAGACCTGGGCATATTCGCGGGCGCGGGCCTTGTCCCCGCTCTTCTCGAATGCCTCTTCATCCCTTTTCAGCTTTTCCTGGACATGGCTGGCCGCCGCCAGACGGTAAAGCGCCTCCGTCTTGCTTCCCACGGTGGACATGCGGGTTTTGAAGACTTCCGTGGTCCCGGCCAGTTCTTCCATCAGCCGGGTCCGCAGTTCATTCAGTCCGGCCAGATCCCCGGGCTCAAAGGTTTTTGGAATCTTCGTCCAGATACTGCTGTATTTTTTCATCCCCCGGATGCCGGCAGCCAGAAGATAATTCTCCAGCCGGTCAATTTCCTCCGGGGTAAAATTGGTCAGCCCGCT
>CADBNG010000281.1 GCA_902795985.1 uncultured Lachnospiraceae bacterium | reverse complement strand
CAGAGTTATGTCAAAACTGCTGTCGGACACCGAAGCATCGGTCAGTTCATTTCCGAAGGGACCGGTCTTCGCGGTCAGGGTATAATTTTCGTTTCCGCTTTCGGTGATGGTATACACGCCGCGCGGAAGGCCCAGCAGGCGGATCCTGCTGCCGTCTTTCACGGTCAGGACAATGGTCCCGTCCGTCTCGCCGTCCCGCGGTGTCGCGGATATGGTATCGTATCCGGTTCCCAGGACGTCATAGGTCTCCCGGGTAATGGCCGGGGAACTCAGTGTCACCGTGAACTCCCGGTCCGCGCTGCCCCAGGTCGCGACGGGGATCGTCTTGGCGATCTCCAGCTCATAGCCGCGCTCCCGGTAAATAGCATATACAGCGGGTTCCTCATCGGTAAAGGCTGTCCAGCTCTCACCGTCAAAACTCCACATCAGCTGACGGTTCCGGATCTGCAGATGCAGAAGCAGGCTGCTGCTCTTTCCCGCCAGCGCGCCGAAGTCTGAAGCATCGGCCGGTCCGACACCGATCCTGTTATAAACCAGATCATATTCAAGGATACCGTCGTCCAGAATCGGCGGAATATTAAAGTATGTGGTCCGCTCCTGGCTGAAGCAGAAATCTTCAAGGCCGACGGTTACCGTCTGTCCCTGGGCAACCTGCTCGCTGTTGAGCGTGACCGTTTCATATCCGTAGGTGATTGCGTCGGAAACGCTGCTGCCGCCGTCGGAAGATCCCTGCACCGCTGTCAGTTCACCGTCAGGGCCTTCCTTCACATAACGGATCTGTACCGTTACCGGAGACGGAATAATCGGTGTATAAACCAGGTAAACAGCCTGCCCGGCGGGCAGTACCGCTGTGGTGCCGTCCTGATAGGTCACCACGGCCGCGCCTCCCGCATTCTCCAGCTTCGTAACCGGGTTCCCGTCGTCCGCAGGGACATTTTCCATGCTGTCGCTGACACAGGCCGTGACCAGATATCCTTCGGGAACATCAAGATACTTATTCAGATGCTCAAAGTCCTCAATGCTTTCTCCGTCGCCAAGCTTGAACGAAGACTCGATCTGCCAGGCGCTTCGGTCGGTCTTTTCTCCGGCGCTGATCTCCACCGCATGGAACGGAACCAGAAGGTCACCGGTCCAGCAGGCATAAAGAGTCATTCCGCCGTCGACCCGTTCCGTCGTGAAACGATAGGCCGTGCCGTTCTGCTCCCTGCTCCAGTGCTCGAGGTTCAGGCTGCTGTGATTTACGGCTGCTGTAGGCTCGGAAAGAAGGGAATTGATACAGACTTCCGTATAATACAGGCCCAGATCCTCGTCCAGGGTAAAGTTCTCTGCCCAGCCGACTCCCCATTCGGCATCGTCGCTGTTCTTGTCAAAATATACTTTTACAATCCATTCGGCATAGAGCACCGGATCACCGCTGGTATCTACGTAATAGGTTCCGCCCAGATCAAAATGCTCGCCGCTTCCGTCGGCCTTCGTATTCCAGCCGCCCAGCTCCGCGCCGCTGCGGACAAAGCCCTCGCCGTTGCTTAAAACGATGCCGCTGTTGTTGACCAGGTTGGCGATCGTGGCCGTTTCGTCATCACACCAGGTTACCGGATCCGGGATCGGTGCTCCCTCTTCCGAAACAGGCGCGCCGTAATCCGGCTCACTGAGGGAGCCGCCGTTTGCGTTATAAACGATGCTGGCGGTCGCGACCCGTACATAAACGGCATCCAGAACAACCGTTTCCCTGCCGTTGATGGTCACGGCATATTCGCCCGGAAGCCGGAATGTCCGGGAAGGATAATACAGGGTATTGGATTCATCGCCGCGGATCTTCCATCCGACAAAGTTATACCCCTGCGGGGCGATGGCGGACCGCATCACGGTCACCTCGGCCCGATCGGAATACTGCAGATTCTCCAGCGAAGTATCATCTTCCGCATTGAGCGTTCCGGTAAGGGTCGTGCCGTCTTCCGTGACAACGGGATTGTATTCCACATAGAAGACACCGGTCTTGCGCCAGTGGAGCTTCAGGTAGATATCATGGGTAATGGGCCGGCTGAAATCATAAAGCGTTTCCCTGCCCGTAGCCGGGTCCACCTCGTACCAGCCGTCGTACTGATAAGCGTTCGGGGACGCCTTGAAAGTGGTATATTCCGTGGCACGGCTGATGTCCTCGGTATAATATGTCTTCCGGTCGCCGCCGTTTTCCTGATAATAATCGTAATTATGATTGACGTAATAGAACGTGCCGGAAGGAGATGCCTCGTATTCCCTGGTCACATGGGGATATTCCGAAACCAGCTCGCCGTAGTCGGTCAGGAACCAGGTCGCGCCGGTTCCCTGATTGCCATCGTCCCAGTACAGCGCGCCGTAGTTCGGGTCGATCTGTACGAGATACCGGATTTTAACCCAGCCCGCATAGACCGTGAGGTCCGTATTCGGCATGGTGACGTACAGCAGCTTGTTGCCGGCATGGGAGGTGTAATCGGAATTGTTTTCAAAGAAAACCCGGACCGTGCAGGTGGGATCCGCATACCAGCCGTTGAAGGAGTAGCCCTCGCGTCCGGATGCAGGATCTGCAGGAACATAGGAAGAAAGAAGGGTTCCGCCTTCGATTCCCGCCTGGACAATGCCGGCTTCCCCGAGGTCCGGACTGACGGATCCGGTCTCGGAATCCTTAAAGGTCAGCGAAAACGGACCTTCGTGCGTTGTGCCGGAGGTCAGCCGGTAATAGATATTGAGAACGGTTGTGCCGTCGTATTCAACCGGTTTCGTCCCTGTATCCGATTCAGCGCTGCTGTATTCGAAGCCATAATACGGATTCTCTTCCCCGGAAACGCTCTCGCCGTCATGAAGAGAATTATAGACTTCGTCCACTGTCAGCTGCGTATACGCTTCCTCCGGCGAAACCTGGGAGCCGGCAGGCGCCTGAAGCGTAAACCGTTCCCGGAAATCATAGGTGCCGGTTTCAAATTCCTGCTCCGTCCAGATAACGATGGAATAGTCCGCGTTGGCCGCCGTCCAGTTGGCATACAGCGTCACGTTCCGGCTCAGGAGCAGCATTCCGTTGCGGACACTGACGCCGGATTCATTATCCGCGGCCCCATTGATAAGGGCGCCGGCTTCATTGGAGATCCGTACGGCTCGCGGATAGACCGTCCCGCTGGCCGGATCGGTATAGGATCCGTTCAGATTCAGGATCACGTCGTTGTCGTCCACCACCGCGCCGGAATACCAGCCGGCAAAGGTGTAGCCCTGACGCTCCGGGACCGGAAGTTCGGTACGGCCGGTTCCGGCATAGTGATATTCCGGGCCGTAATATGTCGCATGAGCGCCGGAGTGGAAGCTCAGCCAGCGCGCCGCGCGATAGATCGGATAGAGATCGGTGCTTTCGGTGATCGTGATGGAATCGTCGTCGATAATACTTTCCGCGCCCTCGCCGGGTGTCGGAACCGGTGTGTAGGACCAGCCGGCAAAGATCATGTTCTGCAGCGGAGCGCCGGTGCCGTCGTCGTAGCCGGCGGTCACGTCACTGATGTCAATCCGGGTGCTTCCGGTTCCTGCGCCGGTCAGCTCGCCGCGGCGGGTCGCCAGGACCGGATACGTCCCGGTCTCGTTGTCGTACTGGCTGTGGAAAACGACATAGGCAAAAGAGGCAAACTTTGCGTAAAGGCTGACCGCGGAGTCTTCCGTAACCGCCGGAAGATGATCGAAATCAAAGGGCTCCTCTTCCAGCTGAAGGACAAAGCTGCCGCCCACCTCGGTCATCGTGCCCGCGTACCAGCCCATGAAGGTGGTATCCGGCTCCGACGGATTGACCGGGCTTTGCGGCGCAACGACGGCTTCGCCGTCTTTGACCTTCTGAGTGAACGTTACGGCCCCCTGGTCGGTATTCAGCGCGTATTCAATGTAATCGCCGTATTCATTCAGCGTATAGAAGCTGTAGGTGCACAGCGGGGGACGGTCGATAACCGCATAAATGGAAAAGCTGTCCGCTTCGAAAACGACCTTCCCGTCTTCGACCGTAAAATCTTTTACTTCTTCTTTGCTGCCGTCATCCTTAATGTGCCAGACCGACAGAGTGCTCGTTTCCGAGACGCCCTCCACGGTCATTTCCACTTTGACCGGGCTGTCCGCCTTCGGCTGATAATCGTTTTCGCCTTCCCGAATGGAGATATCATAAGCGGCGAGGACGGTGTCTTCCTCGTCTTCCGGAAGAGTCCGGACCGCTTCGTTCTCCAGAGCGTTTTCCACCTGGACCTCGGCGTCTTTCGGCATCATCCCGTCCAGGGCAACATCGCCGGATTCCAGGCTCAGATGCCGGAATCCCGTATCCTTTACGATCGCGAATCCGTCCACGGAGCTCAGGGAAACGGTCATCTCGTCGCCGTTCTCCACGTTCTCTTTCAGAACGTCGTTCAGCCTGCCGCCTTCGGTGGCATAGACGGTGACGCTTTCGCGGCTGTCCAGGACTTCTTTTGCTTTATAGGCAATCTGGATCCAGAGGGGTTTCGGACCGGAGACTTTAAAAGCCTCCACCAGTTCCAGGCCCTCTTCCAGACCGGTAACGGTAACGGGAGTATAGCTTGGGGAGAAAAGGCCGGCGATGCCAAGGACGCTGACCTTCACGGCGCCGGTAATCCAGCCTAAAAGCCGGCTGGCAATGCCGCCGATGCCGAAGACGGAGAAGCCTTCGGTCTCAAAGGTGATATCGCAGGCGGTACGGACCGCTTCCGCGGTGTTTTCCACTTCCTGGGCGGTGGCGGCGCTGCCGCTGCCCTCAAAATGAACGACCTGAAGGGCCTGGGCCGCTTTTTCCGCTTTTGCGGAAGTTTCGGCCACGTCCGTCAGACGGATGGTAACTTCCACCGGGGCGGCGGGCTGGATCTCTCTGCCCTCGCTGACAATGGAAATGTCAAAGAAACGGGAATAAAAGACCACATCGTCGTCGTCCCAGTTCAGGGCGTCGGCGGTCTTCTTTAAGTATTCTTCGGATTCCTGTTCCGAAACTTCGGCGGCTTCCAGGGCGGCGCCGTCCGGGATCTTTGCCGCGGCGTCAAAGGACACGGTGATCTTATACTGATAACCGTCGGAGGCCGTCAGGGTCTTTTCCAGTTTGCCGGCGGTCTGTGCTTCTTTTTTATCTTTATCCGTCCCGGCCTTGTCCTTGCCGTCGGTTTTCCCGTCCGAATCCGCGGCGGTTTTATCGCCGGATTTTTTATCCTTATCCGCTGCGGTCTTATCGCCGGATTTTTTATCCGTATCCGCCGCAGTTTTACTGCCGGTTTCTTTATCCGTATCCGCCGTGGTTTTGCTGCCGGTTTCTTTATCCGTTCCGGTCTTGTCCTCCGTATCGGTCTTCTCCTGGGAGGGGTCCTTTCCGGAGGGATTATCCGTTTTGCCGTCTTCCTTCTGTGTGCTTTCGTCAGAGGCCGCAGGGCTGTCATCCGATGAATCGTCTGTTTCCGGCGCTGTTCCGGGGTCTTCCGTTTCCGCTGCGGGCACCGGGTCCGCCGGACTGTCAGTGGTATTATCCCCGGAATCGCTTCCGGTATCGGCGGTAACGTCCGCCCCTTCTGTATCAGCTTCCGGTGATTCGGACACGGAAGAATCCTCTGCGGGCACTTCGGATTGAGTCCCGGTTTCTTCCGGAGCTTCCTGCGCGTCCGGTTCCTGCTGGATTTCCGCAGTGTTCTCCTCTGCCGCAATATTCTCCGCAACAATCTCCCCGGGCTGCTGTTCATCCGCCAGCGCAGTATAAGGCACAGAAACAAGGCTGTTCACAAACAGCCCCAGTGCCAGAATCAGCGCTATGCTTTTTACCATCCAGTTTTTCTTCATCCGATTCTCCTGAAAACCTGCCGGTAAAATCCACGGGAACGTGAAAGCACCGTCCGGGTGCCTTCTTCTGCTTTACATTGTATCGGTGCGGCGTCCAATCATGCGTCAAAGATGGCGGGTATTTTCCTTCCCGGCAATCTTTTTTCAGCAAATATTATTCTTCTGCCCCAAAACATGAGCATTCGGAGAATCCGTTTTTCTGTTTTCGGATCATCCGTAAAATAAAGGTATACGAACCAGGTGCTTTGCCGCTTTATCAAGGCAAAACATCCGCTTCTTCCATATACCCCCGGGGCGGCAGAACACGGGCTTTCTTTTCTGATCGAATCCCTGCCGCCTGCAACCATGTTTTGACCAGTTGATTATACTGTAAATCGGCTTTTTTCGCAATGAACCGAGGGAGTTGAAACCATGTTTTTTTTGTGAAATTTTTACTTAAATTATAGAGAAAATTACAAATAATGTTTTACCGGGCTAACACAGTAAACCGAATAGTCCGAAAAAAGTGTTCCGAAAGCCGAAAGGGACAGAGTGGATCAAAGGGGACTGTCCCCTTTGATCCGGCCGAAAGGCCGGAAGGGACAGAGCAGGGGGCGAAGGGGACTGTCCCCTTCGCCCCGGCCGAAAGGCCGGGAGGGACGGAGCAGGGGTCCGAAGGGGACTGTCCCCTTCGGACCGGTCTACAAAAGCGGCCGGAAATGTGATATGATCTCAGAAAGAAAAAGCCAGAGGAACCAGTGCCATGAAACAACAGGATACTTTTGCGGCGGAAAACGCCTTTTTTGTCATCGATTCCGATCATCTGTCCGGGGTCCGGACAAGGCTCTACGGATTCGCCACCGAAAACGAGGGCATCATTGAGAACGAAAACCTGTCCGACGGGCCGGCCGGCGGTCTTTCCGGCGGCGGCGCTTATGTTTTCGTGGAGCGAAACGCCCAGACGATCACGATCCGGCAGGATTTCAACGGGTCCTTCGGCCTCTATCTTTACCGGAGCGGAAGCTGGTTCGCCATCAGCAATTCATTTCCCGCCCTCGCGGAGCACCTGAGCGGGAAGCACCCGATGACAGTAGACGCGGACTACTTCCGGGCCCTCCTTCCCATGCGCCTGTGCAGCTATTCCTATTCCTATACCCCGATCTCCGAGATCCGGATCCTTCCGAAAAACGTCACGGTCGTCCTGCAGGCCGATACCGGCGATCTCTCCATCCGCCGGGTCGACTACGATGAGGACCGCTATTCCCTGGATCAGGAAGAAAGCCTTCAGATCATCGACGACTGGTTCCTGCGCTGGGCACGCCTTGTCCGCGGGATCAAAGAGCACGGCGGCCTGCTCGGCGCATCGCTCTCCGGCGGCTTCGACAGCCGGCTTGCCTTTGTAACCGTCCTGTGTTCCGGCCTTGACCTGAACACCGTCAGCATTGATTCCAACGACGACGATTTTCATACGCACCGGGAGGATTTTCAGATTGCCTCCCAGATCGCGGAGCATTACGGCTTTTCGTTAAACGATTTCCGACCGGTTTACGGTAAGGTTCTCTGCCCGGATCTGGAGGAAATCCTGCGCGTCAGCGCCGGCAACCAGATGCTTTTCCACAAGGAAATGTACTATAAATACTGGAAATTCACGGACCGCCGCTACCGCATCACCGGAAACGGCGGGGAAACGCTCCGGGCGTTTTCCACCGCGTCCGCAAAGGAATTCGAAGAGCAGAACGTCCGCCGGGCGCAGCGCCGCTACTCCCCGGAAACCGCCGAAGAAGTGGTTGCCTCCGTCCGGAAGATTTTCCGGGAGTCCGCGGAATCCATCATCCGGGACCGGAACTTAAAGGATCCGGACCCGATGCTCATGGCCAACTATTTCCAGCGGGAACTGGAAAGCCGCCATCACTGCGCGCGGGCCATCGTCGATGACTGGGTCGCCGGCTTTTACACCCTGCCCCCGCTCATGGATCCCTCCCTGTGCCGGATCCGGATTCAGACGCCCGACTGCCCCGACCGCAACCTGCTCTACTCCGTCATGTACCTCCGGTTCGCCCCGGAGCTCACGGAATTCCCCTTCCAGGGAGACCGCATTCTCGAACCGCGCACTCTGGAAAAAGCCCGGGAAATCAACCGGGCCCATCCCGCCGATCCGAAAATGCTGGAAGAAGCGATGACCTCCTCCGGTTCTGTCTCCGTGCTGACCAAAGACCCCTATGTCAGCGGCACGATGATCGGCAAGCCCGGCGTTCCCTTCTCCCTGCCGGATGAATGCCTGCAGAAGATCTTTCTCTCCGACCGTTTCGGGGCTTATATCACCCGCTTCTGCAATCCGGAGCTTTACACTTTCGCCCGCGCCCAGCAGGCAAAGGCCTCCTATTACCCGATGAGGGAATGTTATCCCCTCCTGGCCCTCGCCGCAGTCAGCAACCTGACGGATCATGATCCGGCGAACCCTGTTGATGCGGCCCGTTTCCTTCTTTCCTTCCTGGAAACGGAATAAAGGCTGCCCGAAACCCGTTCCTTCACCCTGAACCGCGCAGCGCGGATCCTCTGCCTGCATTCAAACCAGCAGGAAGAAGGCAAACGTTTTATTATCGAAAGATGTTAAAGAAAAGATCAACCCTAATCGCAGCCGCATTATTGCTCCTCTGCATATCTCTTTCGGGACTGCTGCTGGGAAGCGATATCTTTCCCGTGCTTAAAATCTGGGTTCTCCTGGTCCTTCTCGGCATCGGCTTTTTTCCTCTTGCGGCGCGGCTGTTCCGTTCCTTTTCGGACCGGGGCTGGATCCAGTCCCGGGTAATCGGCCTGACCCTCGCCGGTTTTGCCGCCTTTAACCTGATTCTTTCCCATACTTTCCGCTTCCGCCGGCCGTTTCTCATCGTCTGCGCTCTCGTTCTCGCGGCGGCCGTCTGGGGCATTCACGTTTTCCGGAAGAAAAACGGCGACAGCAGAACCGTCCCCCTGCCGTCAACTGGCGACAGCAGAACCGCCCCCCTGCCGTCATGTCGCGGCGCGGATCTTACCCTGATCCTTATGGAAGAGGTGCTGTTTTTCGCCCTTCTCGCCTTCTGGTGCTATCTGTACGGGTTCGATATGGAAGGCGCGCTGCATTCCGAAGGCCCGATGGATTACGGCCTGCTGTCAACGCTGATGCGCTCCGACACGCTGCCGCCCGCCGACATGTGGAACAGCTCCATGAATTTCAACAACTATTATTACGGCTGCCATTATTTCGCGGTCTTTCTGGCGAAAATAACCGGCGTCCGGACAAACGAGCTGTTCACGATCGTAAAAGCCCTGGCGCCAGCGGCCTCGGGAACCCTGATGTTCAGTATTGTCGGGCACCTTCTGAAAGACCGGAAACCGGACGCCGGAAAGGCCGTCCCTTACGCGGGCGGATTCTTTGCCGCCGTAACGCTGGTTTTCTCCAGCAACCTTCACTATATCCTGTATGGATTTCTGAAGCTGCCCTATTCCCTGCACGGAGATTACACCTGGTGGTCCATGTCGAGATATATCGGCGCCCCGGATGATGTCGTCATTACGGAAATCCCCTCGTTTTCTTTTCTTATAGGGGATTACCATGCGCACATTGCGGATTTGCTGTATGTCCTGTGCTTCCTGAGCATCCTGTACGCCTGGCTGCGGCAGACGGACGTGAAAAAGACTCTTCCGTCCTCTTCCGGCCCTGCGGAAACGCCCTTCTATATGCCGGTGCTGCGGGATCCTTATCTCTATTTCTGCGCCTTGTTCATCGCGGTATTTTTCATGAACAATACCTGGGACGCGCCGATCTATACTTTTGTGTACGTCGTTGTGTCCGGTTTTATGGCCGTCCGGCGGACGGGTGAAAAGCGGCTGCGCGCCTGGCTGTTCCGGTGCGTGTATCTGGCGGTTCTGCTCTTCGTTTTTTCCGCGCCGTTCCGGGTCTCCTTTACGACCGGATCGGTGTACGGTCTGTCGCTTCCGAAAGTCCACTCGGAACCGGACCGGGTGCTGGTCTTCTGGGCAATGCACCTTCTGGTCGTCCTGGTATTTATCCTTTATCTCCTGTATGAGCATAAAAAAGAACACAGCGGAGCCGGGCCGGCCGCCTTTGTCCGGGGGCTTTCCCTGCCGGACTTCTTTGCCGTGACCGCCGCCCTGTGCGCCGTTGTTCTCATACTCGTCCCGGAAATCGTCTGGGTCATGGATATTTTCGGCGGCCGGGTGAACACCGTATTCAAGACGTACCTGGAGGCAGTGATTCTGCTCGATATCGCCTGTTCCTACATCCTGATCCGCCTGCTGACAGAGGCAAAAAAACCCCTTGTCCGGATCTTTTCCTTCGTCATGATCTATGTTTTCTGCTTAAGCTGCGGTTATTTTCTTTTTTCCGTCAATACTCTCTACGGAAACATCATCACCGACCGGACCGGATATTACGGGATCGACGCGGAGAGTTTTGTGGAAAGACTGCTGCCGGAAGACGCGTCCGCGATCCGGTGGCTGGAAGACAATGCCGGATCCGGCCAGCCCCATATCCTGGAAGCCACCGGCCGGGAACCCACCCGGTGCGGAAGGGTCTCCTCCCT
>CADBNG010000280.1 GCA_902795985.1 uncultured Lachnospiraceae bacterium | reverse complement strand
GTTGCCATGATCTCCGGAAAACTCCGGAACAAAAGCTATATTACGGTTATTATTTTCCTGATCTTTTTCGGGTTTTATTATTTCATCTGTTTCCGGCTGAACACGATCCTTGCCGCGCTGGTAGCGAGAAGCGAGCAGATCGGAACGGGGATCCGGACCTGGGTTTATCCGGTCTATGCGCTGGGGATGGCGGCCACAGGGAAAGGCTTTTATTTACTCACCTTCGCCCTGATTGTGATCGTCCTGGCCGCGATCTGCTGGTTTGTCCTTGCCCGGACCTTTATCCGGATCGCCACGCTGAAAAAGGGTGAAAAAAAGGCGGTTTATCACGAAAAGACCGTTCGGCAGAAGGGGGTTCGGCAGGCGCTGTTAGGCCGGGAACTGACCCGTTTTACCAAAAGCGCGACCTACATGCTCAACTGCGGTCTGGCCCTGGTGCTGATGCCGGCGGCAGCCATTGTTGTTCTGTTTTATAAAAACGCTATCCGGACCCATCTGCCGATGATTTTCGAGAGCGCGCCGGAGTATCTTCAGCTGATCCCGGTTGTCCTCTGCGCGTTTGTCTGCCTTGCCTCGGCAACCAACCCGATTTCAGCCCCGTCGGTTTCCCTGGAGGGGAAGGCCGTCTGGCTGGTCCAGTCCCTGCCGGTCCGGACGATGGACATCCTTCACGCAAAAGAGAAAATGCATTTTCTCCTGAATTATGTTCCGGCGGCGGTCAGTCTGCTGATCCTGGCCTATGTCTTTCAGATCGATGCCCTGACAACGCTGCTGATGCTGGTCTGCCTGGCCCTGTTCATAATGTACAGCGCCGGCTTTGGCCTGAAGCGCGGTCTGAAGCATCCGAATCTCTCCTGGACAAGTGAAAGCATTCCCATTAAGCAGGGAGCAGCGGTCGTTATCTCCCTGTTCGCGGGCTGGGGCCTTTGCGCTGCCGCCGGCGGGCTGTACTATTTCGCGCTTCCGTATGTGAAGCCCCGTGTATGGCTGGGACTGTGCTGCGCTTTGCTGATCCTGGCTGTCGCGCTGAATGAGCGATGGCTGAGAAAAAAGGGTACGGTTCTGTTTGAGGAGCTTTGATACAAAAGACGAAGAGCACAATGATCGTTGACATCCGGAGGACTTGCATTATACCGGAAGTTGTCTTATGCTTACTGATGAAGGGCTTGATTAAGCCGGAAAACGAAATTAAAGGAGACAGTAATACATGAGAAAATTTACGGTTTTCAGCGGTTTTCTGGGGTCCGGAAAAACCACGACGATGATGGCGCTGACGAAGTATTATTCCGAAAAGCATGGAAAAGCCGCCATGATCCCCAATGATCTGGGCCACGGCGTGACCCTGGCGGACAACCGCTTCGCGCAGCTAAGCGGCTGCAATGCTTCGGAAATGACGGAGGAATGCATCTGCTATCAGAATGAAAACCTGGCGGAGCGCCTGAATTCCCTGTATGACGACGGCTGCGATCTGGTGATTTCCGATATTCCGGGCTTCGGCGTCGGCGCCCTGGAGCATGTTTATCATGGCCTGACGGAGAAGTTCCCGGGACAGTATGAGCTTGCGCCGTTTACCGTTCTGGTGGAGCCGAAAACCGTGGATATCCCCAGGGAGGGAACCGGCGGGGATCTGACCTATATTTACGACACCCAGCTGGTGGAAGCGGACCTGCTTGTCCTGAACAAATGCGATCTGCTGGATGAAGCCCGGATCGAAGCGGATAAGGAGTGGCTGGAGCAGCATTATCCCCTTGCGAAGATCATTGCGATCAGCGCCCGGACGGGAGAGGGGCTGGAAGCACTTTCCCTGGCATTGAAGGACGGAAAAGCATCTATGCGCCGCCCGGATATCGGGTATGGAGGAGAGGCCTTCCGCGCCGCCATGGGCCGGATGACGGAATATTATATTCAGTATCAGGCGGCAGTGTGCTGCAATGATTTTGACGGAACGGCTTATCTGCAGGACATGGCCGAAAAGGTTCAGGCAGCCGTGAAAGACGCCGGTTATGAAGTGCCGCATCTGAAGCTTCTGGCGTGGGAGCCGGAAGGAGATTTCGCAAAGGTGGATCTCCTGGGAACCGGACGGACAATCGAAGTCAACCACCGCTTTTCGCAGCCCTGCACGGACATCGCGGTGATCTTAAATGCCAGCGCGGACTGCCCGAAGGATATCTTCGAAAAACGGATTTTTGACGCGGTGAAGGAAGTATCGGATCAGTATCAGCTGGAGCTGATGGTCCATAAAACGGAATGTTTCGGCCTGCTTGGCTGAAACAGGACGAAAACACGGAGGCGGCCGGAAGAAGAGCCGGACGGACACCCCGAAAGGATTTCAGAAATATGGGTCAATTACTGCGCAGAACCCGTTCGGTCTGCCCGGTCTGCCTGAAAAATGTGCCCGCACAGCTGGTACAAGGCGCGGACGGGACGGTTCTGTTGGAAAAGGAATGTCCGGAGCACGGGGCCTTTGCGGCTCCGGTCTGGTCCGGAAAAATCGATCTGGAACAATGG